>JBBSWG010000076.1:0-12894 GCA_038046425.1 Nanobdellota archaeon | reverse complement strand
TGGCGAAGGTGATCCAGAACAAAGTTGATGTATTGTTGGGGTATGGTTAAGAGGAAAATAGAATTTTGCGAAGCAAAATTCTCAATTATTCTGGTAAATCCTCTGCTGTTTCCAACTCTTCTGTTTTCTCGTCTCTATTCTCCACAAAGAACGAATCCAATTTCTTATTCCGCATCATTTCCTGGTATGAAATAATATCTACCACCCCTTTTTTTAAACATCTATCGTATCACTGGAAGAAGGGAAGAGATATATAAAGACTGTGGAGCTGGAAACTATAGGCTGGAACTGCTGAAAGTAATTTTTCTTTGTTTCTCTCTTTTCTACTTTTGCACTAAATTCACCTGCTCATGGGAAAACTCTTCCCCGCTCTGCGCATCTATTTTTACATTGACAAAGCGCAGCGCCCTGGTGATGAAAGTGAAATTCCAGAGGGTCTGGCCCTGCACCGCCTGCAGGATTAAGAAGCCATCGCCTAAAGTTTCCTGAGAAAAATTGTTCTGCAGCGACCGCTTAACAGTATTGACCGCGCTTTCCATCTCTACCTTTACCTTATCTATCTGTAGCGCTTCAATCGCCGCCGGTTCCTTCTGAAAGATGTCATCAGCAGGTTTGATGATTATAGTTTCTTTCCCCCTTTCCTGCTGCGGGGTGAATACCGTAATCTTATTAGCTGCAGGATCATAAAACCCGATATCCCAAGCCGACTTCAGGGCGAACAGGTTATCAATCTGGCAGAAAAAGTGGGAAAGGTACGCTTTCGGGTGCTGTTTATTCCATTGCTGGTAAAGAGAATCGCTGGTGACAGCCAGCAACAGCTTTCCCGTCGGCAGCAGCTTTTCCTTATTTCTTTCTCCCTGTCCTACGCCAATGAATTCGTCCGAATTCATGCGTACTCTCTCCAGGTATGGTTGCATTTCGTGCATTTAAAGAAACGGGTTTCCGGTTCATCTGCTCCTCGGGTTTGCTGGGTCCAGAAATAAGCCATCTTGTTCCCGCACTTGTCGCAGGTAATCTTGATTTTAGGATTAGTTTCGATGTTCTCCACCACTTCAATGATCTTCCCGCTCTTAACGACTTCCCGGAGCTCGGCGGAGGTGTCACTAGCATCAGGAACCTTCGAATAGCCGCAATTACAGTATAAGACTCGCTTCCCGCCCCGGTCTTTGGGACGGAGGATGGAACCGCATTTAGGGCAAAACATTTTCAAAGCAGGAGAAAAGAGGGGGTATATATAGTTTACCTTTGTATATTTATCCCCAACGGCCTAACGGCTTCGACAAACAAGATCTTGATCCAGCCTAAATACGGTATGCGCACCAGGCCTTTCCCGATAATCCGCTCCTTGCTAATTCTCGTCTCGCCAAAATCTCCCTCAATGCTGTTGCTGTTATGGTCACCTTTGGTCTGATAATAGCTCTGGCCATCCTCTACCCAGCTGCGCACGACGCGATGGATGATCGGCTGGGGACGGTTGCCGCGGAAGATCAGGATATCCCCTACTTTAGTGTTCCTCTGCTGAGACCGCCAGAGAATAATCACATCACCTTTGTCAAACCCGTCACGAAACGGAAATTCCTTAAATTGCTCCTGGGTGATGCTCCGCTCCTCATACCATCTCCCGCAGGCACTCCAATAATTATCAAAAGAACCTTTCCAGTTCCGGAAAGAGTCTCCGCAGAGCACGCTCCGATGCAGCCCATGTTCCATGCTTTCACTGACCACGGCAACGATAGGATAGCTTGTTCCCAGGGCCAGCCCTAACACGGGATAAAAGATGAAGCGAATGACCAGAAAAGCAATCGCGATATTGGCGATCCAGCTCCAGGCGCTGTCTTCTTCCCAAAAGAAATGGAAGATTTTCTTGAAGAGGCTTTTAATCTTCTGTCCATCCATGAGTCACCCATTTCCCTTCACTTTAAAAAGCTTTTTATAATGGTAGTTCTTTTCCGGGGCGATGCTCGTGGGAAAACTGGTGCTGGACGAGGAAGTGGTAGAAAGAGTGATCCAAGAGATCATCAAAAAGAAGGAGTTAAAGAGCCTCAGTAAAGAGTTTGTTCGTGAGGTACTTTATGCTTTCCTCAGCCAGGATACGAAGGCAACCGCTTTTCTTTCTGTTCTTTTCGGAGAAGCAGGTCAGGGTGCTGCTCCCGAGAGGAAGTCCAGTAAAAAACCTGGCCGAAAGTCTGCCCAGTACAAAGCAATCATCAAGCACGTTCGCGCTAAGCTTCGAAAATTTTATGGCCAATATCGCCGTAGCGTTGATGCGCAGCGCATTCAGGAGCTGGTGGAACGGCTGCTCGCGGGAAGAATTGTTGACCAGCACCTGCTGCGGGACCTTCTGGCTTTAAATGCTTCCACCAAAGAACGCCTCGCCATCTATGATGAATTATATGAGAAGTTATTTCAGGTAATGGGCATCCGATCTCAGTTTACGGGCCGGCCCACCAGCATCATCGACCTCGGTTGCGGGTTAAACCCTTTTTCAATTCCCTGGATGCGGTTGGAAAAGCTGCATTATTATGCTTATGATGTCAATGAGGAAGAAATTACCCAGCTGCAGGAATTTTTTAGGTATCTACATCTCCTTAACCGGAGATTCCGGGGAAAAGCGGAGGTTCTGGATGCCTTGCATCTGGAAGGATTGCTGGATTTAAAGAAAGTTGACCTCTGTTTCCTATTTAAGATGACTGACGTGCTGGATCGGGGGAAAGGCCATCGGGCTACGGAAGCGGTAATTACAAGTGTGCCGGCGCGTTTTGTTGTAGTCAGTTTTCCTACCAGGACGTTGAGCGGGAAGAGAATGAACGTGCCGGAAAAGAGGTGGGTTGAGCTGATGTGCCAGCGGCTGGGATATACGGTTACGGTACTGAAATTTCCCACCGAGATCTTTTATGTGGTGAGGAAGTAAACCAGTTCAGCCCTCCCCCACTCCATTCCCCCTAAAAATCCTAAAAATTTTCCACAGAATTTTTTTTACCAATTCACCAGCACTTCCACATCTCTCCCGAAGAGGTTCTTTAAATAGGAAAGTATATATACGCTTCCCCTTTTCTTTAACATAAATGAAAAAGAGGAGAAATAATTTCTACCTTATCCTAGCCGGGATATTGTTGTTAGTTATAGTTGCTTTTATTTTTCTTAAATTGCTCCAAAAACCACCAATCCTAACCACCGGGCCGGGAGTAGAACAGCTCTTTTCACCAGAATTACGAATCACCTATCCCCCTTCGGCATCTTTACAGAATCTCAGCTTTTATCAGGCCGGTTTTACTCCGGTAGATTCGCTCGGGAAATACCTGCTGGCGTTTACCAATGATAAAAATTATACTGATACTTACCAGCATTTAATCGAGTTCCAGCAAGGGTTGAATGGTATTGGTTTAAACAGTGCCCTGAACATTGATAAAGCAATGGCTGAATCTCTGAGCACTGCTGCTCAAGAGGTTAAAAGAGCTGGTGATGACGACCAGGAAGCCTGTTCTTATTTTAATGCTCTGCTCAATCCTTCCCTGCTGGTGATGGACTTAACTTTATGGACGGGGTATTCAGAGATTTATTCAACCTTACAACAATATCGTGATGTAGGCATCCAATGCGAGTTTTATTATCCTCAACTTAGCCATGGCCTGTTTACCTACGACCTGCATACGGGAAGAATAGTACAGCGCAGCGTGTTCTGCGATCCATCGGAGGGGAAAAGCAAATGCTTTGGCGTCTGGGATTATTTTTGGAAATATGCTCTGGAGCCAGTTAATTATGGTGTGGGGTGTACTTTGACGGAGTGGACGGATCAGGGGTTTCTCTGTGTCAACGGGATCGACCTCCAGACAGATGCTGAAGGAAAGATTATGAAAAGTTTTCTGGAACGAAGCGTGGAAGGGCAGTTGTTGGATAGTGTAACTGTTGACGTGAAAGAGGAATTCCAGAATGCTTTGGGCGCCAGCGGAAAAAGCATTATTGACAAGGTTAGGGAGAAATGTGCCCGGGTCAAGGAAAAGACAAATAAATATACCACGCTCTTTCCAGCTTTAACCGGATCCTCTCTGACTGGCGGTGCGGTAAGTACGGAAATTTCTTCGTCTGGCGCTGAGGAGTTGCAGAAAGAATATGAAAAAGCAATGTTATTTGCCTCCTTGTTTTCAGAAGCCTGTGTCGCCAATCCCACAGAGCTGGCAGCAGATCTAGCCAACGGTGGCGGGGCCGGACGGTTTGGGTTAAATGATCCAAAAAGCTGTATTATGGATGGAGCAAGAGAATTGCCGGGCAGCGAGCTACAACCGGAAGTGAGATGCCTGGAAAAATTTTTGGGACCGGGGGGAATGGAAAAATTACAGGGAATTGATGGAATACCAGACAACCAATGTCTGCCATCGGCATCACAAAGTGGCTCAAAATGCACTGATATTTCCTGTCTGCTGCCTGGCGGGAAAAAAGACTGTGGGAGTGATGGAACGAAATGTGGCCGCAAGCCGACCCGGCAGGAAGATCAATATTTAAAGAATGCGGGGGCGGGAAAAGCGGGAGAAAAGTGGCAAGTAGTGGATACACGTAAGGAAATGGATGAAATTTGTGGAAGAGAAGGAGGTTCAACGGCAGCTGCCTGTGCAAGCCAAAAGACAAAAACAGCATACATTCTAAAAGAAAACATTCAGAAAAACAGCAATAATCCAACTACTGCAGAAAAACCAGATGATAACGCGAGAAGGTACACATTTAAAGCGTTAGTAAAACATGAACAGAATCACATCACAAAAGATAATCCTGCTAAGACCAATGGCCAAAATGAAGAAGATAGAAAGAATGAAGATTTGAGTCAGCCTAACAATTTTGTCAAGCCAAAACAGAAAGAGCCCGCACCAGAGGGATTAGAGCCAGATGAATGCTCTGCCCAGGCGCAGAAAATTGATGCCCTGGCTGACTGCCTGGATAAGGCTCAGCTCGAAAAATTTGTTCATAAGCCAACGGGCTTAGCGCCAGGAGCGAGAGGGCCTACGCCGGATCCAAATCCCGAAGAGAGAGAAGCTACTATCCCTTCCTGCGATGAAGCTGCCCAGCCTAATAGCGGTGGAGGTTACTTTGGAACTCAGGTCGGGGCGGCTGACCAATGCTTGATTGGTGATTTCTGTGATTTTAATGCTTTTGGTGGTTCGTTTCGCACTGGTGTTCCCAAAAAATGCTGGTTTGTAGAAAACTCTGGAGGAAAAAATAAATGTGACAACTCACCTTAAAATCAGAAACCACCGCACGTTGATGGAAGGGTATAACCCATAATATCTTCTGATTCATTAGAGGATTCATTAGATACAACTAAGGCTGTTAAACACTCCAGTTCCTCTTCACAAAGCCTGGCCATCCATTCTTGGTAAAATGGTATCCTATATCTCCACTTTGCAGTACGTATTGCGAGATTATAATCACCTTTTTTGATTTCTTTTTTAACTTCAGTTATAAACGCCTGAAATTCTGGTGAGGCCATAATAAGTTCTCTTGCCTCCCCCTTATTTCCTAGATACCATTGTATTTTTCCGGCTTTAAAATAATCCTGAACAAGAATAAACCAATCTCGAAGTGGTTCTAGTCTTTCCCAAGGTATAACTTTAATCGCTTCTTCAATAGTGTAAGGGTTACGAAGAAAATATTCCTGTGCTTTTTCTATAGCATTAATGTAGTAATAAACCCTTCCAATATGAGCAAATTCTCCATATACCGCGTACTCCTCCTCACGATTGTCTGAATCTGGGGAGTCGTCTAAACTATGGTGTAATCTGCAAACAACATAATCCTCAACATCTTGAAAGTGCCTTAACACCTCATTTATCTTCTGTTGATATTCCATACTTTCTAAAGGATAAAAGCAGTTTGCTATTTGCAAATCGACTTTTATGAGGTCATACATTTTACCTAAAAAAGTATTGCCAACTGCTCCAAATTCACCTCGGGCAACATTTTCTAGGCTTTTAGCATGGTAGTCAACTAGTTTCTCTTCATTACATACTTCTGGGATTTTTGTATATAACCAATCAGGGACAATATCTAAATTATCTACAAGTTGTTTATACTTATCCTCTTCCCATTCTGGTTCCAGAGGAAATTCTGCAAAAATATTTACGTAGTTTCTCCTACTTTGAGCAGGACTATAATTAAGAGAGAAGTATCCTAATCCCGCTGCTGCCACCAATCCAAGCAGAGCCTTCGTTCTCATTAACACCTAAAGGTGAGAATACTTTTTAAATTCTTTGGTTAGGATACCAGCACCACTAATCAACTGAGGATCAAGATAAGAAGGGATTTCAGGCATACCTTCTTAGCCAGGTAGAACATCACAACATAAAAGTGATCGATGATTGTCAGCAGATGTTGGGCTCGTTCGTCGCCGAGCGAGAGGGCCTACGCCGGATCCAAATCCCGAAGAGAGAGAAGCTACTATCCCTTCCTGCGATGAAGCTGCCCAGCCTAATAGCGGTGGAGGTTACTTTGGAACTCAGGTCGGGGCGGCTGACCAATGCTTGATTGGTGATTTCTGTGATTTTACGATGTGGTCGGCGGTATCTTCCCGGACAGGATTTAGTAAAAAATGCCAGATGGTCCAGGGTGAGGAAGGGAAGAAACCGTGTCCGGAATTAAAATAGAGTTCAAATCGTAAAAAACTCCTGATCTTTGTGCGAACCATCTCTTTTAAGATCGTTCAGACAAGCTTTATTGTCTTTACAGAGATCTTTAATAATCTCGGTGGTAAAAGGAATTCTCAACCCTCTCCATAGATTTCCAATAGCATAACTGTATTCTCTCTCCTGAATTGCTTTCTTGCTTTCCTCTACGGCTGGGGAAAACTCTCTGGATTGGAGAATTAATTCCCGCCCTCGTTCTCTGTTTCCAAGATACCACTCAATTTTTCCAGCGCGGAGATGGTCTCCCTGCTGTAGATAATCATCTCTTACCTTTGGGAGATCCTCTTTTGAGGTCAGTTTAAGGTAAGCTTCAAACCCATGGACATCCTTTCTAAGGTCTTCTCTCGCTTTCTCCCGGTATTCAGGCTCTCGGTATACACTAAACAGATAATAGTACACGGTTCCCGCTTTTCCATAGTATTTGAGCAATTCATAATGTTTTATGATATCTTCCATTCGCTCACGATGCTCTTTAGTTCCAGGTTTAGAGAAACATAACGCTAGGTTAATGTCAATGGCGACTATCGTATTAATGAATGGAGCTGCACCATGACCCCGCTCCAATTGTTCATACAGCTTTCTCTCTAACACCTCCTGATGCCTCCAATGCTCATCTGTTAATTTTTTTTTATTACATCCTAATTCCGGCGTGATTTTATCTATGTAATAAGGTATTATTTTTGTTCTGTTTATACTATCTACATAATCAGTATATTCATCATTGGTGCTGCCAGCGGTGGCTTTTCTTGCAGTAGCTCTCGGAGAAATTTCTCCGGAACTTATATTTAAAAATGGTTCTGCCAGACCTAAGACTCCTAACATCCCGAGAGCTGTAACCTTTGGTTTTAGGAACATACTAAAATACTAATGGTTCTGTAAGTATATAAACTTTATTCATCAAAATAAAGAAACCTTCTCCCAGCCTCCTGGAAACCGGCCAACACCCGATCTCGCTCCCGATGATGTTGGGCAAGATACCACTTCCTGTTCTGAAGCGGCATCGACGGGTGGAGTTCAGCGTTTCCTTTGCATTCTGGATCAATTATTTCTCTATAAAAAGGAATTTTTAGAGTATTGCCAAAGTGGTGTACAGCCGAGAAAATTCTTTTCCGCATAATTCAGCTCTCTCTTCTACAGAAGGATTCTCTTACTTGATTTATATCCCTAACCACTCCTGCTTACCAATTCACCAGCACTTCCACATCTCTCCCGAACAGATTCTTCAAGTCCTCAAAGATCGGCTCCTTGATGAAAACACGGGGCGGAAATTTCATCTGCGCTAATTCCTTCTCCAACTCCTCCAGGTTGCTTTCCTTCAACGTCCCTAAGCTGCCATCAGCATTCAAAACTGCACGTTCAATCCGCTGCTCTTTAGCGTCAATGTCATGAATCACAAAAGCGACTTTATCTAGCAGAATCACCTCGCCAAACTTCTCACCGTGCTTGATCCGGATTCTGGCCCGCTCTAACTCCCGGCCGCGCTTGCGCTGTAAGTACTCAATCAGGAACTTTATCAATCCCGAGCTACCTTTGCGTGCTTTCTCAATGTCGGTCTTATCCAGCTTCTTCTGATCGTGTTTCTTTTTCGCCTCGATAACTTCCTGTAAGTCGCGCAGATAGCGGGCTGGAACTTTGCCGGTGGCGATCAATTCCTTCTCAAACAGGTTGATGATCTCGTCATCCCGAGCGCGTTCAATTCCTTCCAGCTTCAACACGTCACGAATGATGGTTACAATTTCATCATAGAGCAGTTGGATACTTTTTTCATCATGCCGCTTATCAATCTCTTCAAATAATTCGCGGATGCGTTTTAAGAATTTCTCGGCATTTTTGATATACTCATCCAGTTCCGTACCGGAAAGCTCTTTTTTCTCCCCATGTTCAATCTTCTTCCGCAATTCCACGTTCTTGCGCAGGATGTCTACGTATTCCTTCTCCAGCATTTTTTCCTTTTTCACAAAGATCTCTTCCAGCACATCCGGTGTTTCTCTCGGGGTGGGGGGGGGAAGGCCATATAACATGATGGCCGCCTGGCTTGGGGTTAAGATAGCATAATAGGTATCTTCCATGCCCATATCTTTCAGGCGGAACTTAAGGCGGCTGATGCTCTGCTCACCAGTACTCATGAACAGGTCAATCGCTTCCCTACTCGGCTTGATCCGGCCCATGCGCAGGAGCTGTTTCCAGGGCATGAAGATGCCGCGGTCATAGAAGGGCACGCCATCCCGCAGTAAGGTAAAGATTATGGGATTGGCTTCTTTTAACGATTCCCAGAAATCGGTGACGATATAGACCTGGATATTAAGCTTGTTACGGATGCCGGTCATCTCGCCAGCTTCCACGCCCATGCCGATGATGATCGCCCGCAGCTTATCTTTCAGCTCGGCGCGGGTCATCTTTTTAACGTCAGTATCATCAATCACGATCCAGACGTCAATGTCCGAGGTGGGGGTAGCTTTCCCCTGGGTTAACGAACCGGCTAACACATAACTCATGATATACTTCTCAAATTTCTTGATGACCATGCTTTTGTGGATTTCCGCAATCTTGATGGCGGCGAGCATACCGGTATCGTAAATTGGCGCGCTCAGTGAGATTAGGCGATTTAAGTCGTATTTTCCATCGTAACAATTCATCCATAAATCGGTGAGCAGGATGCTTTGGGCGGCGATATTCTTGTCCACTTCCTCAGCCATCTTAGTGATAATCGTCGAGAATTTATGGTGCAATTCATCTTTAGTCATCTTTTCGCTGGTGGTGTCATCAACCACGACCAGAACATTGATTTTCTGCTCTTCTTTGCTCAAGTCTTTGGCTGAGTCTTTAGCTGCTTCCTTGCCCGATTCTTTAGCAGCTTCTTTCTCTGATTCGACGGACTTTTCTCCTGCTCTTCCCCCTTCCTTTCCCCTTTCATTCCCTCCATCAGGAGGCAGCGGCTTTTCCGGCGGCAGTAAGGCGATGCCCACAATGTAATCGCCGAATTTATCCAGAACTTTGTCTTTAAACGAGTCTAACTTTTCTTTGAGCGCTTTCAGCTTCTTCTCTAATTCGGGGGGCAGTTTGGGTGCGCCCGGCGCTGCTGCGGGCAGACCACCTTCTAACGCTGAACCGGCTGCTGAGCCTGGCTCACTGCGCCCCGGGCTTGCTCCTAAACCTGCTCCCTGGCTGGCAGCGGGCCTGATGGCCGTAATCTGCTTAGGCTGAATGGTTTTAGTTTCTTTTTTGCTCATGGTGCTTGGACACCTTTATAATATTTAGCTTTATGAAGTGATTGGAATAGTACTGCGACACCCCTCTTCGCTACTCCAGCATATATATCTTGCTGTTTAAAAGGCTTTCTGTAGAGGGTGGGGCGTTTTAGTCAACTTGCCCACAGTAATCTTTATATAAGCCTTCGCTTTTCAGGTGGGAATGGCCAAGAAGAAGGAGCAGACAGTAGAAGATATTATTAACGGTTACCAAAAATTCCACCATAAGACCGGCAAAAGCTTTAAGGAACGAATCAAGAAGTTTGAAGAATTCCATGATCCGGACAATATTCATGCGCAACAATTTGCCCATCATGCCCATTATGTGCTGTTCGGCAAGCCTACTGATGCCAAGACCTATCCTGGGGCCTACAATGAGGCCTATAAAGTACTGGATAAGCATGTTGAGGGAGATAACGATAAATTAGAAGATGAGGATAAGCTGGCTGAAGTTCTGGAACGGTATACGGATACGTTCTTACAGAATGCGCTAGGAGGTAAATATAAAGAGATTGTAGCCCATGCTGAAAAAGAAGGAAAATTAAGCAAAAAAGATTTACGAGAACTGAAAGGACAACTTCTCGGCCAGTTTGCCGCTGATGATGAAGGAAAGTATATTAATCCTCTGAGCGACCAATTTATCAAAGATTTAAAAGGCAAAAAGAAAGTAGAGATTATTAATGTCCTACAGGAAATCGCTGATAAGATGAAAGATAACTATACAGCTCGGCTTCATAACAAAGCATTAGAAGGGCTCATTAGTGAGGATGACCGGCTCGAAATGGCCCAGTATATTGGCCCCATCTTTACCGCGCGGGGATGGAAGCATAAAAAAGAGCATATCTTCCGCAGCGCTCACGAGCAGGCCGGACATTACGGCGCCCTGTTACAGGGACAAGGTAAAACCTTGCAAGAGAGAGGATACAAACCCGTTAAGTACGAAAAAAAAGATGAGAAGTAATAGGACCTTATAGTTCAAACTTTTGATTTCTAGTGGTTTTCACCACCGCTTTCTTTATATATCCGTGCTGGTAAAATCAGCTCATGCCCATCATCACTGCCCTTCCGGAAGATCTCATCAACAAGATTGCCGCCGGTGAAGTCATTGAACGGCCCGCTTCTGTGGTCAAAGAGCTGGTAGAAAATGCCCTTGACGCTAAAGCGGGCAGGATCGTCATTGAAATCAGGGGTTATGGCCAGGAATTGATTACGGTTGCCGACAACGGTTCCGGGATGAGCGAAGAGGACGCTAAACTCTGCTTTTTGAGGCACACCACCAGTAAGATAAAAGCGGCGGAAGATTTATTTTCCATCACGACCTTAGGTTTCCGTGGCGAGGCTTTAGCCAGCATTGCCGCCGTCTCCCAACTTTCCCTCACCACTAAAACCAACGAGAAGCTGGAAGGCTATCAGCTGCTGCTGGAAGGAGGAAAGATGGTCCAGGCCGGCTATCGGGCTGCGGAACCGGGAACGGTAGTGGAAGTAAAAAACCTGTTTTTTAACACTCCCGCCCGAAAGAAATTTCTCAAGAGCGATGCGGTCGAGCTGCACCATATCGTCGAGACGGTAAGCCAGTACGCTTTAGCTAATCCAAGAGTAGCTTTCCGCCTGCTCCATGACGAGAAAGAGTTATTAAATTCGCCGGCGATGAATGATCAACGGAGTACGATTGCCTCGGTCTATGGAATTGCCTTGGCTAAAGAGCTCTTGGAAGTGAATTTTAAAAATGAATTTTTGAGCATGAACGGTTTCATCGCTCCTCCGTACCACGTGCGCAACGATAAAAGCCAGCAGGCTTTGTTCGTCAATGGACGATGGGTCAGGAACGAGGAGATCCGGGAAGCGGTCTATGCGGCTTACCATTCCTTGCTGTTTGTAAATAAGCATCCGGTCTTGGTGTTGCTGATGGAAATTAACCCCCGTAAAATTGACGTGAATGTCCATCCGACCAAATCTTTAATCAAATTTGAGCAGAAAGAAATAGTCTGTCAGGCAGTGCAGCAGGCCGTTAAAGAGACGCTGCAGAAAAATAATCTTATCCCGGAAGTGAAAGTAAAGCAGGAAACGTTAGTCGGGCAGGAAACGGTAGTAAAATACCCATTCGAACTAAGTACCCAACTGGTCTTTGCCATGTCCGAGACCGGATTCAGCGCGGAACCGCTTACGAGTTTCCGTGACGAACAGCTGGTGACGAGTTCCCTGCTCCGGGAAGAAAAGAATAATGATGCTCAGGTGGAAAAAGTAGAAACCACCATAACTTTTCCTGGGGAGGAGTTCTCCAAAGAAGAGTCCGCTGCTTTAGCCACAGCAAAAATCCCTCTTTTAAGGCTTCTGGGCCAGATCCATAAAACCTTTTTCATCGCCGAGACGGAAGCGGGCGTCGTCTTCATCGACCAGCATGCGGCGCATGAACGCGTCCTCTACGAGAGATTTATGCGTCAGTTGCTGAATAAGAAGAACGCCGTGCAGACCTTGTTACAGCCAGACATCATTGAGTTTACCGCTGCGGAGATGATTATGCTGCACCAATTCAAAGGCGTGCTGGAGCAGCTGGGCTTTACCTTAGAACCTTTTGGCAGCAATACCCTGAAGATCACGACTATTCCCTCGGTCTTAGGACGGATCCAGCCCAAAGAGATCATTTACGATATCATGGCCGGATTAAAAGAGGCCAAAGTAAAATTGTCTGAGTTTCAGGAGACGATCATCACCAGGATGGCCTGTCGTGCTGCAGTTATGGCCGGAGAAGAATTGACTATCCCGCAGATGGAAGCAATCCTGCAGCAGTTAGCCGAGACCGAGCTTCCCTACACCTGTCCGCATGGCCGGCCCACGATCATCAAGACGACGGCGGATGAGCTGGAAAGGAAGTTTAGAAGGAAGTGAAAGGATTGCCCGGAAGGATTTAAAGAATTCTCCTTGACCTTTTTGCCCCACTTTTCCGCGAAAGATTTAAATGGGTATTTGCCTTCTTC
>JBBSWG010000075.1:1857-6058 GCA_038046425.1 Nanobdellota archaeon | reverse complement strand
ATTGAAGCGGAATCAACCTTTAATCCCAATGCGCCTGGTGGAGGATTGATGCAGGTGAAGAGCTTTGATGAAAATTATGAAGCAATGCTAAAACAGAACACAGATTTAAATTCATTGAAGTTATTGAATGATGTTAATAATCCCACGGCTAATATTTATGTAGGAACATATAAGTTTTTGAAATTAAAGGGTTATCTCACTGGCTGTGTGGATTTAGGATGTCAGATAGCAGCTTATAATGTTGGACACACGCCTATCAATGCAGCAGCCCAGCTGATTACTAGTCCTGGAAGCACCCCTAGTTGGAATGCTGTATATGCTCAGTTACAGAGCAATTCTAACATTCTTGTTCAATCCTCTTCAAAATGGACTGCTGAATCAGCACAGGAGAGAATAAAAAATTTAGGTCCTTATGTAAATACGATTATTGCCCAAGTTTGACAGTTCCTCAACTAATTTGATGGAAAATATTATTTGACAGTTTACTTAATTTCCGAGGTTTCTGTCATATTTCTGGTTAAAATCAGTGTGTTTAGCTGGTCAAAATTGGGTTAAATACCTTCCTCCTAACTAAATAGCACTGCTCGCCCGTGGAATCCCCTATTTCCGGGAAAATTGCCATTACCTCTCCACTACCAAACCTTTATAAATACTGGCATTATTCTTATCAAAAATGATATGATTAGTGAATCAATTTGATTAAAGTGAAAATAGGAGAAAGCCATGAAAGATACCCTGATTGAGGCTCTGCAGCGCTATCCGGTCTTTACCGTCCGAGAGATGGCCCAAGTCCTGGGAAAAAGCAGCAGCTATGCCTATCTAGTAGCCTACCGCCTAAAAAAATCCGGCGTCATTCAGGAAATCGAGCGGGGCAAGTACACCCGGGAAACTGACCCCTTCCTGATTGCTTCCTGGATTCTCTGGCCCAGCTACCTTTCGGGCTGGGCCGCTCTGCAGTACCATCACCTTACGGAACAGCTGCCTTTCACCCTGCAGGTGATTACCACCAGAAAAAGGAATAAAAAATCCCTGCGGTTTCACGGCACCAGCATAGAATTCAGCACTATCCGTAAAGCCGCTTTTACCGGATTTAAGAAAATAATGTATCAGAACCGGGAGATCTTTATCGCCGAGCCGGAGAAAGCCATCGTTGATGGCCTGCGATTCGAGACGATGTCTTTCCCGGAAGCTCAGGAGATTATTGGTGCTCAGCGCCGGAAGATAAATAAACGAAAGCTCTTTAGATATGCAAAATTAATCTCTTTGGCCCCGCAATTAAGGGCCCAATTGAAGAGGGTATTTACTTAATCCGCAAAAAGAGAGGTTCACTATGATCCGCAAAGAAGACCTTCTATCCTTCGCCAGGCTAAAACAACTGGCGCCCCGTTTGGTAGAATTAGATTACCTTCAGGACGTGGCCTTGCTAAATTTGTTTAGGGAATATGGGAACAAACTAATTTTTAAAGGTGGAACCTGCCTCTATAAAGCCTACCAACTCAACCGCTTCAGTGAAGATTTGGATTTTAGCACCAAGCCCGGCTTCAAAGCAGCCGCAGCACTTCAGCGTTTACCCTATTTTTTTAGCTTATTGAACCTCAACAGCACCATAAAGATAGAACAATTTGGAAAAGCTGTTAATGTTTACCTGAAGATAATTGGCCCGCTCTATGATGGGAGCAAAGGGAGTATGGCTACTTTAATACTAAACATCAGCTCGCGGGAACGAGTGCTGTTTCCGGTTCAGCGGATTCCTTACCTCCCGCTTTATCTGGAACTCCGGCCTTTTGACTTGTTGGTCATGGATGAACGGGAGATTCTGGCGGAGAAAGTACGGGCGATTTATGAACGAAATAAAGCCCGGGATGTTTATGACCTCTGGTATTTAATATTGCGGAAAGGAATCGTCCAGGATCAAAAGCTTATCGTCAGGAAATTATCCGCGGTGGGTTTAAAATTTACTCTTCCCTCCTTCCTCAGCAAAATCCAGAAAAAAGAAGAAAGCTGGAAGAAAGATTTAGGCGGCCTAATTGCCGGGCCCCTGCCCGATTTTAAAAAAGTGGAGGAACTGCTTACTGCCGCCCTGTTTCCAGCTGCACCGCAAGTGACGTCAGTGAATCGACAACCAGGCGTGCCTTGAGGTCTTTCTTCCCAGTGTTTGCTCTGGCTTTCCGCAACATAGCGCTTAACTGTTTCTTTGGTAACCACACCCACGATGCCGATGATCTTCCGCACCGTTTCATTACAGTTCTTAAACAGGATTAGGTCTAATGCTTCAGAACCATATTTCCTGATGACTCAGATAAACCTCGGTTTCCGGTATTTCTCTTTTTTCCGTTCCTTAATCGCTTTGATATAAACCGCCCAGAAAAAGCTTGAAAGACCATAAAATAGTTATTAACCCAATAATTGCCAAAAATAAAGCCTCTTAAAGCCTAAAAAGCTTAAAATGAGCTTTTGGTAAAGAATTATGGCAAGCATGCTTATAAAGAAATTCGTCTAGTAACCTGGCATGAGAAAGCGAAATCAGGTAAAGAGAATGGTGAAACAAAATGAGGGAGAAAACAGAACGAAGAAAAAAATGACAATTTATAATAATACCTGGAAAGGATTGTATGAGCTAGCCTATGATCCGGATAAGGCGGATTTTGGTGCTCGAGGCAGGGAAGCAGCCGTACACTTACGGGACTTAGCCCGGCAGGCAGAATATGATCCTCAACTCCATAAACTTGCCCATAGCCCCCTGGAACGAGCCTTTTTTGTGACGGGAGAATCTCAAACCCCCTCTCCCCGCCGTTTCAGGGTCACGCTGGGGCCACTGGCTGGGCTAGTATATTTATTATCATGACCATGGACTAACTATATTATAAACCTAAACATTCAAAACTAAAATACAAAAACCTTAAAAATATAAAAACTAATGGAGGTATCTACCATGAAACAACTATGGCGAACAATGGCTGCAGTAGCAGTACTGGCGATGTTTGTGCTGAGTGTCATGCCCGCAGTACTCGCTAAATCGGGGTCAGGAGAAATGGGTGAACTGCCCCAAGTAGAAATGGAACAGAAAATGAAAGAGGCAATGGAGGATGAGGAAAGTAGTGAAAGCGCCGGCCCCAGTCTGCCGGGAGTCTTACCAGAAGGATTAAATAGGGCCGAAGAGGAGACTGAAGAAGAGACTCAAGAAAATACCGCCGGAAAGATGGATAAAATGAAAGAGAAGATGGATAAGGAAATAGAAAAAGCCGGCGAGAAACAGGAAAAAGCGGCGGAGAAATTAGCCAGACTCCAGGAAAAGCTGGCGGAGAAC
Organism: Nanobdellota archaeon; assembly: GCA_038046425.1. Taxonomy (GTDB): domain Archaea; phylum Nanobdellota; class Nanobdellia; order Woesearchaeales; family GW2011-AR9; genus JAHFRS01. The sequence goes on along the minus strand of JBBSWG010000075.1, from coordinate 2,751 downwards.
AAAGAACGCTTCCTGCAAGAAAAGCTAAAATATGAAGAAAAGCGGAAGGAATTCCTGGAAGGAAAGGAAGACCTTTTCCGGCTACGGGAGGGCGCTAAGTGCCAAGAGGAAAGCGAAGAATGCCAGCAGAAAAAGCTGGAGCTGAAGCGGGGGATGAAGAATCATTTAATCAATACGCTGGTGCTGATTGGCCAATCTTTATTTAAGCTGCAGGCAAAAGTGGAAGCGTCCAACGTCTTGAGTGAAGAAGAGAAACAGTCTGCTCTGGCGAGAATTGAGGAGTTGGAACAACGCTTGGTCGCCAAGAAAAAGGAAGTGCTTGCTCTCGGTGACGATGTCTCCGGTGCGGAACTGAAACGACAGATCAAAGACCTTAAAAAGCTCTGGCAGGAAGTGCGTAAAGAGCAACGCCGAATTCTCAGCGATCTGATCAGCCAGCGGCAGGAGAAGGTTGTGGATGTCTATGGCCGCTTTGTAGAGAAGATGGAAGAGCGGATCACTGACTTAGCGGAGAAAGGAGCAGAAGAAGGTATAGCTGCAGAGCAATTAAATGAGCTGCGCGCCTTGCTGGAAGCCTATAAGAGTAAAGTAGAAGCGGTAAATTCGGCCCAGGAAGAAGCCCGGGAAGCCTGGAGCAGAGCCCGGGAAGAAGGCACGCCGGAAGCGATGAAAGCTGCTCGCGAGAAGCAGGAGCAGTTTAAGGCAGCTACCAAAGAAGCTAAAGCGGCCTTACGGGCGTTGCTGGTGAAGTATCGGGAGGTAAGAGCTCCGGTAGATGTAGCGGAGCAGGAACGGCAGCCCGGACAGGAGATTGGCGTGCCGGCAGCGATCCAGCCTCTGCAGCCCCTGGAGCCAACAGCAGCCGGAGCAGAGGTCGGAGCGGCAGAAGCAGGA
>JBBSWG010000075.1:0-1757 GCA_038046425.1 Nanobdellota archaeon | reverse complement strand
TTTTTTTTTAATTTTGTATTTGTTTAGCACCAGAAATAAATCCAAAATCAGGCCAACTTATATCTTATCAGGAAAGGATAAATCAGGGCCAGCAGTCCATAGAGCACAAACATGGGCCAGTATGCTCCGTAATAAAAGAATATGGCTGAAATCCCTAGCGTGGCTACCCGGCCCACATTCAAAAAGAATTCCCGCGCTTTCCAGAAGCCTAAATCCATTTTCTTGGCATCCAGGGAAACCGCACTGCGCAAGGGCCTGGAGACGTTATCTAAGAGAGAAAAAGCCCCCACCGCTATAATCCAGTAAATGGTGCTCTGCACCACCGGGATAATTACTATGGAAAGAGCCATGAATAAGAATAAAGGGAACAGGTAGCCCAGGCGATTTTGCTTCCGGTCGGAATGACGGGTTACGATTAAGGCTATGATGAAGCTGATTATTCCCAGATAGCTCAGAAAGTAGCCGTAAGCGGAAGAAGTTTCAAAGAAAAGCAGGGCGTAAATCCCTAAAATAATCCCGGGGAAGAATTGCAGAGAGCCTTCTATACAGCTAATGGTTTTCAGCCCTTTAAATTCTCGCACCACCTCGCGGAAGGGAACGGCAAAATTCTCTTTCGGAAGGCGGAAATAAAGATATGCACCCAGAAGCAGGTAAAGCGTTGCCGCCAGGCCAAATAGCCAGGCATATCCCAAAAATTTAATCATCGCCGCTCCCAACAAGGGTGCAAACACTCCCAAAATTGCGGTAGAATTAAAGAAAAAAGCCGAATCCATGCCGCTGGTCTCTTTGGAGGTGCTGTTGAAGAAAAGGTATTGGAAAGGGATCCAGAAGAAGACGAGAGTTCCGGCGCCAAAGATGACGTAAAGCAGGTATGAAACTAGCCCGCTGCCAAAAAGCAGTGAGAGCATAGTTCCGGCATAGCACAGATAGCCATATAGAATAAAGCGGCGCAGGTTAAATATATTAAGCCCGGGCAATAGGAGAACTGCCCCCAGGCAGAGGAGTAAGTAGAACAGGATAATAGCGAAGAGGGGATAACCGTTTTCTTTCAGGAACAAGGGGACGAAAGAGAGGGCCAACATTCCCAGGAACATATGCAGCCATAGCCACAAGGTCCTGTTTTTTAGGCGAGTGAAGTGCTGTTTCATTTGTTTGTTGGAGATTGTTGCCGGAGATTTTTATTTACTCCGGAGAAGAAGAGGGGAGGTATTTATTGGTTGCGGGGCTTTGTAATACTTCACTATCCTGAAGCGCCACCAGCATCCTAAAGTCAAAATTCTCTCGAGGTTCTCTTCCAGAGCGTCGCGGGGGGTTGCCCCATCCGGGGACGCAGCTCCTACGATAACTGAATCAGGAATATACTTTCCTCATACTCTCGGCGACAATTTCTGGAGAAAACGCCGTGACCATTTCTAATCCCTTCTTAATTTTCCTGGGATCGGGCTGTTCTAAGGTCTGTTGCAGCTTTTCTGCCAATCCCGGAACGTCGTCAACGTTGGCAAATTCTACTGCCCCTTCGGCAATCTCCTTCAATTCTGGAAAAGCAGTCGTCACCACCGGCGTTCCACAGGCCAGCGCTTCCAGCAGGCAGGAAGGATTTCCATCGGTTCCCCACAGGTTTGCATACGGAAGCACAACTACATCGGCCAGGGTAACATAGTCTTCAATAGGGTCATCAGTAGTTATAATCCGCGCATAGTTACCAAGGCCCAACTTTTGGATTAAGTCGATCCAGGGCTTAATTCCCGGATGACGGG
>JBBSWG010000074.1:0-1400 GCA_038046425.1 Nanobdellota archaeon | reverse complement strand
GCTCGTTGGCAATACCGTAAAAGACGCGACCCGTAAAATAATTGCTGAACTCTTCCGTGGGATTAACCGTGACTCCCGTTCTCCCTTCTTCAAAGAATTTCCTGCCGCCGGGCTGATCGTCCCACAATCACTGATAAGATGCTTCCCATTTTAAAATCATTTAAGAACTTTCTTTATTTTCTCTTTAAGGCTAGGAAGATCTCTGATAATAACATCCCACACTATTTCAAGATCAACCCCCAAGTATCCATGAATGAGCTTGTCTCTTGTTCTGATCATCTCTGCCCAGGGAACATTGGGATACTGCTGCTGAAATTCAACCGGGATGTTTCTCGCAGCCTCACCCAGAAGTTCTATATTGCGGATTACGGCATCTTGTGTTTTTCGTGAACGCAAGAATTTTTCTTTTGAATATCCCCGTACATCTTCCCCAACGTTTTCTATGAACATCAAAATATGGCGTACAAACACGAGAGGGTCTTTGTTCATAGTACCCGTACTTCCTCTTTTAAAATCCGATCTTTCAGCAGGGGATTGATGGAAGCGTAGGTCAAGATTTCTACTGGCTGTTGTAGCTCTTTCTCCAGGGTTAACTCTAATCCCGCCAGGTCAAAGAGACTTTTTCTTCCTTTGAATTTAACGAGGAGATCAAGATCACTCTTCCTGGTTTCTTCTCCCCGGGCATAGGAGCCAAAGATACCGGCTTTGACTACCCCGTTCCGCCGCAGGATGGGGATGATTATCTTCTTTATCGTTCCTAGTTTTTTCGTGGCCATATTCTCCTGTAAAAAAGCGGGAATTTAAAAATCTGTCTGCTGCTTTTTCCTGCCCCGCAAAACATTTATATACCACCACCCCTTTTTAGTAGAAATGAGCTTAACGCACTTACTGCAGAAAGCCGCCCTCGGCGCGGCCCTGGCTCTGGGCACATTCTCTTCTTCCGGCTGCAGCTCTTCTTCCCCCGCCTCAGCGTACGTGAATTATGAAAAGAAAACCAGCAATGCTGAAGGAAAAGCAGCCTTTGGCGAGAAGGTTATAGCCCAGCTACAGGATGAAGAAACCCAGTCGCCGTTAGAAAATATTGCCGTGCATTACCTGCATACGGAACAGGCGAATACTTTGCTGGCGATTGACCCGCAGGGGAATTATTATCCGGGCTTAGCGACATTTTCTTCCGGGGAACAACAGCTGGAGCGGCAACGGCGAAAGGCAAAAGCAATCGTCATCGGCCTGCAAGCTTTCCGTGCTGGTGCCGGAGCCGGAAAAGTCATTCTGGACACCATCAACAATGATCACGGCAACGTCCTGGGTGAAGATGAAAACGTCACTCGGTACTGCATGACGCTGGATGAGATTGTCAAGACGACGATTGACATTCCCGCCGGGATAATTTTCATCGC
>JBBSWG010000073.1:5574-11703 GCA_038046425.1 Nanobdellota archaeon | reverse complement strand
CGGCATTTGTTCCGTAAACAATTCAAGAGTAAAGGTGCCTTTAGAAGTTTCAAATTGAGCTATCCTATTTTTTGTAGCCGTTTTCATGGTAGTCTGGCTGCAGGAAACCAAAAGCAGCGCCATCAACACGATGGTACCGATGCTAATCAAAGCTACTTTATTGGTTATGGCAGCCATGTCTTCAAATTTTTAAGCTTATCGGGAAGGTATTTTTCCATAACATAATTTAGCCCGTGTTTGGCCAAGGCTTGTTGTTCCGCCCTTACTTTCATCTTGGCCATTTGTTCTAAGGCTTTCTGCCATTCACGGTGATGTTTAATAAATGGGTCATTTTTGATTAAATCTTTAATTTTTTTGACATCAACATCTTTAAGTGGGTGTGTCGGCAATTTGTAATCAATGATATCTTGTGGTGTCACCCCTAAAAAAGTTGCTTGAGGAACACAAAAAAATTCATTAATGTGGGCAGCATTCCCGGAACCAACTTTCAGCGTTCGATAAATGCTTCCAAATCCGTAAGGGTCTCCGTCAGTAAATACATACACGGGCAACTTTTCCTGGTCTGCCAGCATTCGCACGAATCTTCTACAAGCCCTGGTCGGCACTCCCCCCATCGAAATCAGAATGCAGTTAGCCGTCTTCCAGTAACGATGCTTGTTCAGGCGCTCAAACATGCCGCTGGTTTCAATGGCTAAGACAAATTTCGCTTTGGTTTCAAATTTCAGATGCTCCCCGCTGCTCGGTACCGAATAGGCACCTGAACCAAACTTAGTGCAGTCAATTCTTAACTCTTTTCCGGTATCGGGATCTTTATCAATGACAATTAATTCCCCGGCCACATCCCCTCCTTTCTCTTCCGGGATAAAGCCGATCTGCTCCCGGTTCACTGCCAGCATCGCTTCAATGTCATCCATAGTATTATCTGATTCCGGCTGCTCTAAGAAGCGGGCCTCACCCCAATTCTTGCTGACGTAATACGCTTCCCGTTTGGTGGCGATATCGTCTGTTTCCACTAACTGCTTGGACAATTCCATCATCCGCAAGGTCTGGGCAAAAGTTTTGATGGTAGAGGCAGTAAGAGTCCGCGTCTTTTTCTTGTTCAGCAGTTTAAAATAGCCTTCTTTTTCATCGTATTTAACGTTGGCTAAAGCCCGTAACGGCATTTCAATCCGCGGCTGCTTGACTTTGCGGATGCGCTCATACATCTCCTGCGCCACGTCTTTGATTTCCTGCACGACTGATCTTAGTTTTGGAGTCATAGTGTTGGTTATTCCCAGCGAGTATTTGTTGAGCCCCCTCATTTTAGTTTAGTCTGTTTTTCCTTTCCTTTTTTAGTTTTAGGCTCTTCTTTATCCTCAGGGGCTGCTTTCGACCTTTCCTCCTCTTTCTCTCCCTCTTTTTCCTCTTCGTCTTCCTCTTCCCTGCCGATCTTCGCTAATTCCGGATCATAGTCAGGATTATCGATGCCGATCTCTTCCAGCTCGCCGCGGGTATGCTCCAGTATTTCAGCCAGTTTTTCTTCGACTTCTTTCTTCTTAGTTTCTGGCAGGCCGATAATGTTCTTCAGGGCATCCGCTACATGCGGAATATATTTTTCAATAAAACTGCGCTTCTTAAACTCTTCGCCAATCCTTCGCTTTTTGTTGACAAACATACCCAGACGTCGTCCGCATTCCTGTAAGGCCAGCTTCACTTCTTTGATGATTTCGGGATAATGGGCAATCGCTTCCTTGGATTCCGACGTAAATGGGACCCAGACTGAAGATATATGAATCACGATCATCGCTGGTCCAGCGGGCAAGGCATTGTTGCTCTGCTGCAGGCCATACGCCCGCCAGGCGGTATTCTGGATAGCATTAATTATAGCGCAGGCGCCCTGCTGATATAGGAGAGGAACACGATTGGCAAATCGTAAGATCCGGATGGTCTCTTCCGCATTTTGTTCACCACCGTAGGCAATCGCTACTTCAATAACAAAGGGATTACCACGATAGACTTCCGGCGGCCTGGTGACAGCAGTATAAAATTCTGCATTGATCTCCTTACGTAATCCTTTCTCCAGCAGCTCCGCGCCGATCGGCGAGATACAGTCCGTAGGCGGGGCAATGATCTTAGTTTTCTGAATTCCCTTATAGAGCTGCTCGGCCATGTCTCGGCTCACTTCTTTGGGCTTAGTGTTCGGCAGCAACGCCGCATTCTGACAGATCTCTTTAGCCGTTCCCGGCCCCACTCTAACAAATTCCGTTGTCAGGAACTGCTGTAAGGTCCTACCTTCAGTCGTCTCCAACATCTTCATCAGCATGCCCAGTTCCACGCCATAAGGATGCGGCTGGATCTCCTTGATTTCCGGCGGGAGCTGTTCCGTCGCCCTAGGGAAAATTATTTGTTGCGCTTCCGGATTGGTGTAGATGATCGTGGCATGAGGATTGACAATAGCGGTTTCTTTAAGATATTCGTCCACGGACTGGCGCCCTTTCATGTACTCGCCTTCCAGATCCACTTCGATCCGTACGCCATGCTCTTTTCCTTCCCATTCTTGTTCGGTGTCCTCAATCACATCAGGATTATTGGTCTTGGTATTGATCTTCAGCTTAAAGAGATGGGCTTTCTGTCCTTTGCCGATTTTGGAAAGAATCGTTGCTGGTTTACCGGTCGTGAGCTGGCTATAAAGGACAGCGGCAGAAATACCTAAGCCTTGCTGTCCTCTAGTCGAGGAGAGCTTATGGAACTTGCTGCCGTACAACAGCTTGGCAAAGATCTTAGGAATCTGTTTCCGGACAATGCCGGGACCGTTATCTTCAATGATGACCCGGAAGCGTTTTTCTTCCAGCTTGATGATTTCCACATTGATTTCCGGCAGGATGCGGGCTTCCTCTGCTGCATCTAGGCTGTTATCTACGGCCTCTTTCACCACCATCAGCAGCGCTTTGCGCGGATTGTCAAAACCCAGCAAGTGGCGGTTTCGCTCAAAAAACTCGGCAACCGAGATCTCACGCTGTTTCTTGGCTAATTCTTCGGCAATGACAACCATGTCCGGAGGACAAAAGGAAAAGATTTATAAGGGTTTGGGTAAAAAGTTTTCCAGTGGGAAAACTTTTGAGTGTGGGGGCAGGGCAGATAATGAGCAAGTAGAATGATTTTTGCATGAGCTTAAATTCTGTGCCGGCCTCTATCCCCGCATCATCTCCTTCCTTTTCCGCTCCAGAAATTGATAAACCGTGCGGTGCATGCTGCCCCGGACTAACATTGCTACCGCTTCCCTGGCCAGCTCTACCTGAGCGACATCACCAATGATCGCTACGGTCTTTCCATACACGGAAATAGAAGTATTACTTAACTGTTCAATCTCCCGCCGCGATTTGCCTTCCGAGCCGATAATCCGTCCCCGCAAGCGTTCCAGCACATTTTTTTTGCCAGCAGCCACATCCGTAAGGTCAATCACTTCCAGCACAAAATCGCTCTTGAGCAGCTGCAGGGCAATCTGCGGGTTAAAACCGCGGGCAATCGCCCGGACAATCTCGCGGGTAGTGTAAAGAAGCAGGGCATCAGTACCCGTTATTTCGACATCTCCTTCTTTGGATACCGCCAGGGTACACCCACTCGCTTCTTCAATTTCCTTTTTCGTCTTGCCTGCCGCACCAATCAGCACGGCAATGCGCTCTTCCGGGATCTTTAATTCGTAGGAGTATTCATGGGCAGAAGCGGCTGAAGTTACCGCTATTGGTGTTTCCGATGGTTCTTTCGACAGTTCTGCCTGGTCCATGGTATGGTAGATGTCTTGCGGTTAAGTGCTACTCATTTTTAATCTTTTGCTTTATTTTTTCCACATCAGCATTCACTTCTACCACCCCTACCTTGCGAAAGAACTGCAGCACGTTCCTGATGTCCCGTTCCAATAATTGCTCGGCATTCGGTGTCTTGACCAAAGTGGCCTGGGAAAAGTCAATCAAATACGGCCTTTCCTGCCAATTCAGGATGTTGAAGGCGGATAAATCACCATGAATCAACCCCGCCTGATACAATTTTCTCATTTCCGCGAGCACCAAATTCAAAAATTGTGCCGGTTTGGCCGGATAGGTATCCTTAAGTGCCGGTGCCGGCAGCTCTTTGCCGATCAACGTTTCAACAATAATATTCTGGTTCCGACCTAAAGCTTGAGGTACGGCAACCTGCGCTTCTTCCGCCCGCAACAAATTTTTGTATTCCCGCTGCACCCAGGCCAGGATGATGTCCCGCCGCTTTTTCTTTAAGTACTCATAGCGTGGATCTTGTCCAATATAGCTGTACATGCGTTTGAAATCGCAGTTCTGGATACGATAAATCTTGACAATGACTTTTTTGTCTCCTTGTATGCCCAGAAACACATTACTTTCCTTGCCGACTTTGACCGGTGACACCAGTTCATCAACAATGCCATGGCTCTGCAGCTCAAACAGGTTACGATTAGTAAATTCGTCAAAGACTCCTTTCAGGGTCTTGAAGCGTTCCTGGTGAGTTAACGTGGTCATTATGAAGAAAAAAGGGAAGCTGCTTTTATATGTTTGTGGTGGTTTGGCAATTATTTCGTTTTAGGAAGGTGAAGTATTACTTCTTTTCTTATCTTTAATAATTATGTGATTTACAGCGCCAACTTCAGCTGCTTCTGCTCTAAAACCTGATAAAAATCGGCAAACTGCTGCTGGATTTTTTGCCTATACCTCTCCAAATCGAGCTGGTCAGCCAGGCCCGCCGGAACTGGCGCCTGATATCCGGAGGCATAAATCAGGTTCACGTGGAGTGGATATGGCTGCAACAATTCCTGCTCACAGTCATGAAGGAAAGGATACGAAAAATCTGGTTGACATTGTTGTATGAGTTCCGCAAGCATCTTTTCTGTTTCCTTTGATAATTTATTTTTCAGCCGCTGTTCACGGAGAGTGAGAAATTCGGTGTAAGCTGCTTCCGGAACCTGGCCGGAGAAAGAGCGCTCTTCTAAAACGCGCCCTAACAGCTGAGCATAGTATGTTCTTGCCGCAATGGAAATAAAATAGTCTTCTCGGGGCTTTTTTCCAGCAGAAAATTCAATCACTTCCCGGTCTAAATCTCTTTTAATCTCGCGGTACGGCACGCCCGCAAAGATCTCTTTCACCAGCCGCTCCAGCAGCCTCTTCTCAAATTCGGTCTTTTCGCCCCGCCGCGGGTTAAAGCCATCATAGAGATACTGTGCTGGCCTCAGGGCCTGAAAAGGATTAGCTACGACTCTTCTGGGAGAGAGGGAAAGAACGGGCCCGGTTCCCAGCCAACAGCCATAGCCATCTTCCTCAAGCCTCTGCACATTGATAGGGCTACGGAGAAAATAAAATTTTCCGGCGTTGATGAGATCGTACCGCTGCAGGGCTTTTGTTGTCCGCTGGAGGGAGCGCGCCAGCGACTCTAAAAAGGTTAGAGGATCAACCGTAAGTCCCCGATAGGTAAATAAGCAGTAAAATCGGGCACGTTGTCGTTCATCCAACGGCGGAAGGTGCTGTAAAAGTGCAGCAGCTCGGGCATAGCCTTCGTTCTCTTCTTTTCTCTTTCCCCGCCAGCGCAAAGCCGGGTCAAGAATCGTAAGACTTTGCTCAATGAGAAAAGTAAGCTGGGTATTTAGGGTCTGTAAGAGGTCAAATTTTTCCTTCCCGTCGTGAGAGGCAGGAAATTGGGCGAGCAGGGAAGCAGCAGTTTTCTGCAGGATCTCCCGGGCACCCGCAACAAAGGGAGTAAGATAAAGCACTTGCACCTGATCATGAAATCCGGGCGTAGAATATCGGGGCAGGGTGTAGCGAGCCAATTCTTCCAGCGAAAAGGTTGATTCCTCGCGCCAGCGCTTCCCGGTATTGGCAAACACGCCTTTGGTAAGGAAATGCCGTCGGTTCCAGTACTCGTGCGCAATCCGGCGTTTAGAAGTGCTGCAGATGACGTCGGGCGCAGTGCCAAAATGTTGTGCTTTGAGGGCCACGAGAGTTTTATAACGCCGGCCGACTTCGGCCGAAGCCTGGGCGTCGCCGAGGCAATAATGAGCTAATTCCTGGAACGCCGGCCTGCTGCCTTGACGAGCATTCTTCACTAATCGGGCCTGCTCCGTATGTCCCAACGGCACTTTACGATCAGAAA
>JBBSWG010000073.1:0-5564 GCA_038046425.1 Nanobdellota archaeon | reverse complement strand
CTAAACTGCTACGGGCATGAATGTTTTGGTAGTGACGCGTATAACCGTAACTGTCCAGCGTCCAGCGACCTTTAGTGATGACGCGGCCAAAGCCTTGCGTCGCTTTGACAATGGGATAATGCTTGTTGACAGCGGGAAAATATTTTCCCGTCAAGTCCCTTATTTTAATTTGATCATAATTCATGATGTTGTGCCCGAAGAGCCAGAGCGGGTCGTCCTGGTGAAGAAGTTCCGTCAGTTTGTCGCCTAAATCCTGGGGCGAGGTAAAAGAAATGAGCTGAAAACCTTCCTGTTCAGGATCGGTAAAAGGCAAATCATGGAACAAAACCTGGTGCTGTGAAGATGAATAAACCACCATAAAGATGTGATCCCGCCCAAATTCCCAATCTTCCACCTCGATGTCCAGCACCGCCTGGGAATCGTTTACTATTTGTTCAAGAGTAACATATTCCCGACGCTGTATTTGTTCTGGCAGAGGAATTTCGTCCGGTGAGGCCAGCAGCAGGCCAGGGGGATAGAACCAATTCAATAACTTCGTTGGTGAATTTAAGCCGAGAGGATCGTGGGCTTCCGCAGAGGCATGCCGGCAGAGAAAGGGTGGGGATAAAAGCAGTTTATCTTCCTTACTGCCAGTAGCACGAAGAAAAGCCCGCTTTAAGTTGTAGTGCTTGAATTCCAGAGTCAGATGGCGAAGGTCTGGCTGCGGTTGTAATTCCTGAAATAACCCTTCGGCCTCATCACGAGCAAGCAGCCTGGTGTAGAAATGATGGGGGATCTCTTTGACCGTGACATGAGATCTACTTTCTGACTTGCCTTCGGAGCTGATTTCCCGGATAAAAAAGAGCACTTCTTTCCCTTTATGAAGATGAAGCGGCTCAACGTGGGTGAGGAAATACATCAATTCCCCTTGCAAATTTACTCTCATTTAAGCTTTATGATAGAGGGTTTTGAATAGCACGTACTCTTCTACGTAAAGTACGTCGCTTTCAACGTCGCCTCAAAACCCTCTGGCGTGGGGTACGGTGGTTCTGCTAAACCCGCCTCTGTTAAAACCGCTTCCGTTAATCAGTTGTTGTTTTTTTTACTTGTCTCCCCGTTCCCCCGCTGGAGAATTTTCCGCAGAAAATTCTCTAATAAACCTTCAACACTTTCCTCAACAGCACGCTAAAGACAATGGAGAGGAGAATATATACACCCAACCAGCCCGGCTGCCAGCCGAGAAGGGAAACCGATGGCCCCAACGGCAGCAATTTCTTGTAATTCACGCGAATTTGCTCCAGGTCAGAATGCCGGAATAGGGAGAGGGGCTGCTCGGTCTTCAGCTCCGTCGTGATCAGCAATTTTTTTGCCTGTTCGGTCGTGCCCGCTTTCACGGTAACAAAATGTTCTCCGGCGGTACTCTTAAGCGTCCAGGTGGTATCACTGTTGATTTGCTGCCGGGATGGAGAAAGCAATTCGGTTCCTTCATCGGCGATCAGCTCTGCTTCTCCCGCAAGTCCCGCGACGAATTTGGCCGTTACACTATAGGCCTCACCGGGATAAATCGGTTCATACAACAGGTGGCTGTTCATCCAGCCAAAGATGATAATAATCGGAATGATCGTGATAAAGGTTGCTTTAAAGCTGTGTTTCATGTATTCAAAATTCTTGCCCATCGCTTCTTTCTGGATCTTCATGGCCTCGTCCGGACTATTTCTGAGTTCTTTCATCCGCCGCTGATACTCTTTCTGCTGTTCCTTGATCTGCTTCATGGCTTCCTGATTGGTAAAGTATTTGTACGCTAAAACTATGATCAGGGAGATGATGAAGGACAGGATCAGAATCCCTAAGAACGGGCTGCGCTCTAATAAAGGCAGGAATACCGGATTTAGTGCGGGGTCTAAAAAGGCCATGGTAATGTTCAGTAGGAGTATCTGGTAAGCCGGATATTTATAAATGTGGTGGAAGAAGATAACAGGCCCGTATCAAAAGCCCAGTGAAATTTTCGCAAAAATTTCACTCCATGAACTTCCTCATCATCGGGTTCATGTCCATCAGATGCTGCTTGGAGATCTCTTCATAGAGCTTATAGATGATCATAACCATCAGCAGGATTCCCGTTCCCCGGGACAGGGCGCCAGTTAAATCGGCAAAGGCGGCCAGAAAGCCAATAGCAGCTCCGCCGACAATCGTTAACGGCCAGATGTAGCGGCTTAAGATCCGTTCCAGCACCCGCTCATCCCTTCTAAAGCCGGGAATCTGTAAGCCCGAAGACATGATCTGTTTAGCCTGACTAGCCGCATCCATGTTCGCTGTTTGCACCCAGAAAATGCTAAAAATGATCGCTCCCACGATCATCACTGCCATATAGATTGCTGCCTGCCCCAGCTGGCTTAAGCCAAAACTGCCCCGGATGATGCTCGGCACCAAGTCTGGAGAATTGAGCCAGTACACTAAACCGCTGATAGGGGAATTGCCGGAAAACGTCCCTAACAACGGCGTTCCCCAGCGTTCTAGCAAGCGGGCAAATAACTGGATGTTAGCCATCAGGGCAGCAATCAGAATAACCGGGATATTCGAAGTATAAAAGAAATTAAGCGGCCAGCGAATGCCAAAGCCCCGTACCCGGCCAAAGGTCAGGGGAATTTCCACTTTCATGGCCTGGCCAAACACGGAAACGGCAAACACAATCACGGTAAAAGCGACCGCCGAGAATTGTAAAGCAGCTGTGGTTAAATCTCCACCGGCTAACGACTGGAACAAAGCCGGAATTGCTCCCGCAGCAATATCGGGGTTGGTGGGTGAGGGCAGGAAATTAAATGCAGTAATAAAGATTTGCTGGGCGACACCAGCCGCGATGAATAAGCTTATTCCTGAACCCAGGCCCCATTTACTGACCACTTCATCCATGAACATGATGATCAATCCGCCAATAATCAGCTGGACAATCAGCAGAATCTCAAATTGGGCATAAGCCGCGGTCCCCGCCAGACCGGCCGAAGGCGCTAACCCGCCCATCAGCACATAAATCGCCGCTTCAAAGACGATGAAAAAGATGGACATGATCTTCTGCAATCCCTGGAACTTCTTCCGGCCTTCGGGATTCGTCAAATCATACTTTAAGATGCCGGTTCCCACTAATAGCTGCAGTACGATCGAGGCCGTGACCAATGGTCCAATACCCAGGGAGATGATACTGCCAAAACTTGCTCCTAAAATGATTGACAAAAATTCAAATTGCTGCAGGGCATTCTCGCCCAGGCCGAATAAAGGGATCAGGCCCATGACGAAAAAAAGAACAAGAATGATCAAAGTCCATTTAACTTTCTCCTTAAAGGGCAGCCGTTTTTGTGGGGGTGCCCGTACTTCCGGAAAATGAGCGCTGATGGCGTCGAGGAAGGACATTTTTTAGGAAAGAGATTTGATTTTTTAGGAAGGAGATTTTTATTTTTTTATCTTTTCTTTATCCTTTGACTATTGACCCACCGGCAGCGGTTATCCTTTCCTCGGCCTGCTTGCTCCACGCCAGGGCCATCAATTTCAATTTAGGTAATTTTAATTTAGATAGTGGAGAATGAGAAGAACCAGTACCGAGAACTTTCTGATAGCCAAGCTGAGTGAGATCAATAACTATATATTCTCCTTCTTTTTTTGCTTTCCCTTGTTGCAGCAGCAGCTGCACTCGCTCTGGCGTAAAGTAGCTCAGGTTAACAACGCGCTCTTCCTGCTGATAGATGCTGGTAAAGCCGTGCTGGCCGAGAGGCGAAAAGAGGTTCTTCTTATGTCCGGAACGCTTGCCCGAGCCAGCCCGGCCTCGGCCGCCGCGCGAGCCTGCTCCCCGGCGTTTCTTGCGGTGACCACCGCCATGAGTGGTATGCCCGCGGTACTTGCCTACTTTCTTCTTTCTATGAACGACCATGGTTTTATTTTTTCACCTCTCTTCTTAAATTCATTTCTTAAATTTGCTTCTTAAATCATTCTTTGAATGAGATCGTTGATCTTATCCCCGCGATAGCCTAAGGCACCGCCCACGGAGAAAGCCATCTTGATTCCTTTCCGCCCAAAACCTTGCCGCGGCGGGTTTAAGGTGAAATAAGACTTATAGTGTTTGCCGTGAACGAGCAAGGTTTGATACTGATACTTTTTCTGGGAATCCATTAACCGTCCCAGGTACAGCTTCCCCCGCTTCCTGACCAACTCCTGAAAATTCTCTTCACTCAATTCGCCCCAGGTCACATAATCTTTCACTTTGTTAATCATCCCCCGCAGTGAAGGCGTGTCCTCGACAACAACACAATGATTTTTCCGTTCCAGGCGTAGCAAGCGCAGCGTGTCCACGATTGGTCTAGATACCTTCGCCTCTCCCCGTACCACGATAACTGCTAATTTGGCCACGTTAACCATGATCGGCCTCCACTACATCGACCGCCCCTGCTGCCTCCACGGCATCAACCACTTTCACAGTAGCAGCATCAGGAGAAATTTCTGGGGAAAGCTTTACCGCTTCTGCTTCTTCCGCCACTTTGATCATTCCATCAATTATGCCCAGCCGCTCAATGTCTTCCGGCTTGATCTTCATCCGGGACAAGGTTCGTAAGGCCTCCATCACCGCCTGCAACAAGTTCATCTTGGTCTTGGTCTGGCCAAAGGTCTTGCTCCAGATATCTTTAATTCCAGCCATGGCCAACACTTTCGCCACTTCTCTGTCCACGACCAGCCCTTTTCCTTTGGGAGCTGGCCGCAACAGAATTTCAGCTGAACCGCATTTCCCTTTCACCGCATAGGGAATCGAATGGGGCTGCCGGCAATTACATTCCCAGCTGCCACAGCCGCGCCGGACACGAATCAAGGCCACGCGGGCATTACGTTTCGCCTTGTCCCGGGAGGGAACCGTTTCCTTGCTTTTTCCCGTGCCGATGCCTACATAGCCGTTCTTATTACCAATTAAAGCGCAAGTGGTGAAATGGACGCGGTTGCCTTCAGCCGTCTTCTTCTGTGTCTGGCGGAAAATGCGTCGCTGGCCACCGCCAAATTTTCCTTTAGCCTGGCCAATCAATAATAAATCTTCCTGTAAGCCAGGTACCAACCGGTTCACGATTTCCGCTTCTAAGACCGCCAGACCCTGGGCAAAAATATCTTCCATCGTGGTGATCGTCCCTTCCTGAACGAGTTTGCCCACCGCCGTAACTGGTTTCCAGACGCGCTGCTGCCCAGGCACGGCTTCAATTTCCACTGTGGTTTCTCCTTTTTCTGTTTTCTTGAGCATTTTTCTCTACATCTTTTGTATTATCTTTTCCACCGGCGGCACGTTTTTTAAATGTTTGCCCTGCAATCGTTCGCTGGAAGGAAAAATTGCGGAATCATGGGGCACTTCCAGCCCGGCATCAAGGGCTCCACGCAGGAAAGCATAAAGCCGTGATGAGCCTGACCTGGTGCCGGTGTCAAACACCGCTTGCCGACAGTTTTTGCCTTTTGCTATGGTACCAAGTAGGAAACCAGTAACATAGGCTGCCGGTACGTTCTGACAGGAACCAACCCAACCCTTTTTCTTCAGGCTGCTGCTGTCTATCCCCGCTAGCACTTTA
>JBBSWG010000072.1:12399-14508 GCA_038046425.1 Nanobdellota archaeon | reverse complement strand
CCTACGGAAAATGAAGTAGGAATTTTGAAGATGCTGGTGGTGCTTCATAGGAAGCGGAGGGCTGGCTGGCCGGCGAGGCGAGTGCTCCAAGCGAATCTTTCTTCATCAAATATTTGCTTTATTCTCCCCCGTGGAGCACCTAAGTTCCTCTTTTCACTAATGGCAGGGTCTCGCCTCGCCATCTTGGCCAAGCCAGCCCTCCGCTTCAGATCGGTGAAGTATTACCTGCCGACTAAACCTTTATTAACATCTCTGGTATTCCTTTCTCCATGGATTTCCTTATCGCCAGGAAAGAGTTAGATTTAGCCGATCGGATTCAGTTAGGGCTATCCTATGTGCTCCAAGCCATCCTTATTGTTTTTTTCTTTGTATTTCTGGCTCGGGAAAGCTGGCTCAATGTCTTCCTAACTGCGGGAATCCTCATCCTGACCTTTCTGCCGGGGTTGATCCGCCATAACTATAAAGTCTTCCTGCCGGTAGAATTCGATTTGCTGGCCATCCTGTTCATCTTCGCTACGTTGTTCTTGGGCGAGGTGCACAGCTACTACACCTTGTTCTGGTGGTGGGATATTGTCCTTCATACCAGCTCGGGCTTCCTCTTAGGGATTGTCGGCTTCCTGCTGGTTTACCTGCTCAATGAGGAAAAAAGAGTGCATATCAAGATGAAGCCTGGCTTTGTGGCCCTGTTTGCCTTTGTCTTTGCCTTGGCTATCGGCGCCGCCTGGGAGATCACTGAGTTTACCTTAGACGCCACCCTCGGCTTGATGATGCAGAAAGCAAGCCATCTTGACCCCAGCGGCTTAACGGACACGATGTGGGACCTGATTGTGGATTCTCTCGGTGCCGGCCTCATTGCGATTATCGGCTATTTCTACACGCGCAAAGGAGAATTTCTGCTGTTTGACCGGATGGTACATCGCTTTGTGGAACGCAATCCGAAGATATTTGAGAAGAGGATATTTCAAAAAATCAGAAAGGTAAAGGGAACGGTGAAGGTGAAATGGAAACGCCTACGGGAAAGAAGAGGCTGACCACGCTCCTGCTCGGCAGCCTGCTCGTACTGCTTCTGCTGCTGATGGCCTGCCGCTCCGGAAATCAGGTTACCGGATCAAGCGCTTTTGTGGATGACCCGGACGAGCTGCCATTAGGGAAGATGAATGTAAGCTCAATTCCTCCGACCGCAGCTGCTCCCGAAAAACAGCCCAATTGGATTACCGGGGTGGTGGAATAGATGCTTTATCTTCCAGGACAATTTTTTGTCGGATAAAAATCTTCGCACTGCTTTAGATAGAGAGATTATGAAAAAGTTCATTCCCCCATTGCGAATCTACCCGCATCAACACCTCCAGATATTTCTTCGCCAGCATAATACTCTCGCTACACTCTGACTTGCAGGGAAAATGCGAAAGAAGCACATAGTCCTGCTTCCGTTTGCTGAGATTAGTATAGGGATTCGTTGACAGCAGCTGTAAATCAGAATTTTTCTCCGAAAAATTCTGGGCAAAAAAATCCACGCAGCATTCCGGATAGCCTAAGCTGCGGCCAAGATCAAGATCATTGCCGATCTGCTCGTAATACGCTGCGAGCAGCGCTTTCTTTTCCTCTTTGGAAAAGTAGACAAAGTATAAGCCCGGGCGATGATCCTGCTCAGGGATACGCAGGCCCCGGTTGGAATAATTGGGCTGAGCAGAACCAGGAGAACGCTCAGGACCATCTTCCAACAGCACTTTAAATTTAGAAATTACCAGGTGAAGATCATTTTTTCGGCAGAACTGCTGGATCTTCTGGATTTCGTGAGGATAGAAACCTTGGCGGACAACGGGCTTGGTCTCCTGAAGCAGCAGCAGGATTTCCTGCGCTTTAGCACGCGAGCCAAAGAGGGGAAGGAGGTCTGGGAGCGGCATGAAGCCTGCTGGTGCCAGGGAGTTTATATTTGTTATTGAGAATTCTAAAAAATCTCCCGGCGGTCAGTTTTTACAAAAGCTCCGATTACGGCAGCATTCTTACTTCTTTCACTTGTTTAAGGCCTTGCTCACCGGAAAATAATGGCTCCCGCAAAACGTTCGCCGTAGCGAGAGCGAGGCAGTCGAAATGAGACAAATTAAGTTG
>JBBSWG010000072.1:10445-12389 GCA_038046425.1 Nanobdellota archaeon | reverse complement strand
TGATATTTAATTTTGAAAAGGACACTGTCCTGAATGATCGCTTCCGTCAAAGTCTGCTTTTTTAAATAGATACAAAGGGAATCAACAATCCCCCGCGCCTGGCGTATACTTTCATCTAGATCATACCCCTGCTCCAGAAAATCTCTCGTCGTGACATAGAACAGCTCATAGAGTGTCGCTTCCGAAATAGTTCCACCTTCTTTGAGCCTCGCTGCTACTTTCTCGTATCCTGCTTCTTTTTTTAGCAGCTTCACTAAGGCAAAGGTCTCAAAGACCACCATTTAATTAAACCTACTGATATTTTTTCGTGATTCGGCGATAAGCTCCCTGACCGAATGAGGCCCTTTAAGGATGCCGGTAAGCTGTTCTATATCCAGCAAAGGGGTAAGGATCACTTCATTCTCCTGAAGGAATACTTTTAATTTTTGTCCTTCCTGAAAATCAAATTTCTGCCGCGCTTTCTTGGGCAGGACAATCATGTTCTTGGAGGTAATCGTTACCGTTCCGGCATCGACGAGTGTTTCCATACCCCCCGGTAAAACGTATTACTATATAAATATTTCTATTCTGGATGGTAGAAACATTATTGGATGGTGGAGGCATTATCGGATGGTAAAAATAATAATGGAAGGTGGGATCTCATTGAGCTATTCTCCTACCCTAATTCTTACCGTTACTAATCCCTGAATTAACTCTCGATAGATGGTCCAGGCCCTTTTTCCCGCATTCAACATCCTCTCCACAAATTCAAAAGCCACATTATGCAGGCCGTTTTCGGCCGGCCGCTCGGTGACAAAAGCATCTCCTAAACCGGCGATATCATCCTCTTTGATCACTTTCATCCATTCCAGTGAAAAAGCGTAGGCTTTCGCTTCCTCGTCATGCGGGCTATTGAGGGTGGGAGTAAGCACGTGGCCGAGCTCATGTCCAATCGTCAACATCACCCTCGCTAAGGAATCATTCAGGATAAAAATTTCATTCAGCAGCCCTTGTTGTTTGCGGTTGAGCGAAAGGCCAATAACTCCTATGCTCGGTGCTAATTTCCGGAATTCTTCTGCTGGAAGAACGCTAATCTTGATATCGTCGGGAAAAAGATCATGAAAAATCTTTTCAAAAGCCACTTCTACAAATTCCCGCACTTCTTCTGCTTTGCCTACAAAACCGCCCTCACGGCCCGGCTTAAGGAATACCGCGGGATCAAAATGGTATTCCGGCTGGATAATCTGGAAGGAATACTGGCCGGGACCCGGTCCTGAGTCGGGGTTATAGCTGCCGGCGCCATTCCCGGAGCTGTTATAGAGAGCCATTCGGGGGGTAGAGGAGAGATTATAGGTAAAGAAATTACCGTTAAAACTACCATTATTTCCAATAGCATACGAAGAAACTCTTCCTGGAGGGAGGGGAGCATAGGGTACGGAAGCTGAGGAGACGGAAGAGGCTGCTGAGAAGCTAACACCAGGGCTGATTTCAGAGTGAGCAAGATATTCTAGCCGGCTTTCTTGTTGGGAAAAATAAGGTGTTGGCGCTGATCCTATTCCATATCCCTGAGACGAAGAGTACATTGTGAACTAAAGATACTTTTCAGACATTTAAACCTATTGGAAGAAAGTGGGGCAAAATGGTCAAGACTGCTGCAGGGAATCAGCATGGGCTATGACATTCTTTAATTCTTCTTCCGTAAGCGTTTTGGGCATGGTTTGGGGACTTACCACACAATCACCTTCATCGCCTGCGTCGTGAAAATGCCATCAACAATCGTGCATTTACCAGGCTTCTCAAATTTCCATTGAAAGGAACTGCCCGGGAGGAAAATACCGCTTTTGATCCGGGGACAGGGCTGGATCGCAACGATCAACGCTTTCACCGGATTCTTCTCCCGCACATTCTGCCAGACTATAGTATCCCCGGCTTTAATCGTGATTTCCGGCACTTCAAACCCGCCGT
>JBBSWG010000072.1:3779-10435 GCA_038046425.1 Nanobdellota archaeon | reverse complement strand
GTCAATGAGATTCACGACGTGGGTTTCGCCTGTTTCTTCAGGGATGGCAGGAATAATAACCTCGGGAATGGTAGCTTCTGGTGTAGCTTCTGGCTCGATGATTTCTTTCACTGCTTCCTCCGCAGCCAGTGGAGTTTCTGCGGTTGATGCTTCACCTGATCCTGCCACTGGTTCTGCAGTAGCTGCTACCCCTTCCTGGACGACGGCAGCAGTAACTGCTTCCGCAGCAGCAGCTGCTTCTGGAGCAGCAGTCGCGTTCGTTGCCGGTTTCACCGCGCCACAACCAGTTATAATAAGAGCGAGGATAATCAGCAAGCCCCGCCACCGAGTTTTACGTGTAATCATTTTACCACCATAAAGGTAAAAGCCAGCACTTTAAAAATCTTTGCCCTAGAATAATGTTCCAGAAGCCACTTTCTGTAAGTATTTATACCTTAAGTATTTACACCGGGAAGAGATTGCCCTTACCATCCTCCTCATTATCCCCAATTGATCAGAAAACAATTTCCCCGTTACCCGAAAATCACCACCCTTTCGCTACACTAACCACCACTAAAAAATACTCCTGTACCACAAAGCTTATATATGAGTTCCTCTTCCAAGTAGTAAACATCTATCACCTCTTTTTCCCCAGCGGGCTCTTTCGAGGGCCTGCAGGGGTTTCTTTTAAAAATTTCTGCAGAAAATTTTTAGGTATAGAGAACCGGTTGAATAGGTTTTCTAAAAAAAAAAGAAAAAAAAGGTAAAAGATTATTCTTGTATCCCCAGATACCTCAACAGGAATTTGGTAACTGGATGCAGTTCTTTAGCGGGACGGATTTCCCGGACAACGTGGCCGGCACCACCATCTCCACCACCGCCTCCCCCGTCACCACCAGTTCCCCCGCCACCGGCATCTCCACCACTAGGAGCACTGCCACCAGTACTCCCGCCGGTATCACCACCACTTGGTGCACTATAACCGCCACTATAACTTCCACCGGTATCACCGCTATAGCTTCCACCACTATAACTGCCACCCTCCATGCCAGCAGTATGGCCGCCAGTGTCCGTGCCTGCTGGTGGTGCACTATAGGTGCCAGTATGTCCATCAGCTACTGCATATCCACCATATGCTGCCTGGCCCTCTGGAGCAGTATAAGTTGGCGATGACCACATGCTGGTTGCGGCATCATAACTCCAGACATTACCTTGTTGGTCTACTGCTGTGCCAGTACTGGGCGCAATACTTGGCGTGGCTCCTGGCTCAGAGATTCCCCCCTCAACTCCTGTTACTCCACTTTCACCTACTGATGTCCAACCATGAGAGGATGTATCATACGACCAGGCAACGCCGGTGGTAGCATCAGTATAAGTCCCTTCATGGGAATAATCGTACGTATGACCACCTATATCCTGGTAATCACCAGCTACTCTTCCTTCCCCTTCTGAGGTAAAGGTCTCCCCTTTATCGGAAGTCCAGCCGCGGGTCTCAGCATCATAGGTCCAGGTTTCACCGGTAGCAGTGCTATAACTGCCTTCTTCTTCATAGCCAATGGGAGCGACCATTGTTGCTTCTGCTGCATGCGCTTCACCGGTTTCCGTATTCGTCCAGACGCTGGTGATCGGGTCGTAGCTCCACTCATCATGGCTTACGGGCGTGTAGGCAATTCCGCCAGGTCCAGCAAACCCACCTGGTCCAGGCACTCCCCCGTACACCACATCATCCTGCCCAGGGACATATTGATCAACGACATATCGATTATTAGCGTATGATTCAATATAATCAAGATACTGCCCACTGAAAAAGTCTGTTGCTTTTTCCGGGTCAAACACATAATTATGGGTATCATAATTATAATTGATCGCTGCATCATGGATGGTTTCAATCCCCTCTGGATTGAACGTCGTGCCATCAACCGTCGAGATGTACGTTCCAAATTCTGGCACATATTCCAGCTTACCTTCCTCCCGCCCACGCTCATTGAAAAAAGTATAGCCGCGGGGATCAACCTCTAATTTTCCATGCTCGCCAGGCAGCTCATACTCTCCTAAATCATAGGCAAAACTTTCTGTCGTTCCATCCGGCTTGGTGAGAGAATAGCCCGCAGCGGTGTACGTGTACGTATTTCCATCGGGTGCAGTATAGGCATGCTCTTCTCTTCCCGTGGAATAGGAGTCGGGAATGTTAAACCCTTCCGGGAAATCTTCTTCATGAATGGTGCCGAACGGCGTTGTGTACCTATATCCATCTTCGGTAAACTCATAAGTATAGCCCGTTGCCGGATCGAGATAGGGAAAGCCTTCGACAAACCCGCCGTCCGTCTGCAGATTTGCAGCTACGGTATCAAAGTCAGCCAGACGTGATACTGCTTCCCCCGATGCTTGTTCAAACACGGGAGGTATATAATCTACCCGACCATAAACATGACTTAGCTCCTGAGCGGCTTCTTCATAGACCTCTGCTGCTGGCCGTTCTGCCAGCAACGTGCTAATCCTGTTCTCGACCTGTAACTCTTGCTGTAACACGGCCACGTTGTCTGTCAATTCTGGATTAGCTGCTAGGAGTGGTGGAGCTTCCTCAAGGAATTCCTGTACTTCTGCCAGTCGTTCTTCCCGTACTGTAGAGGGATCTAACTCCGCAGGAATTTCCTCCTGCCGTTCCAGATGATCTTCTGCGTTTTCCGTGATGTGCTCGCTTGCCGTCAGCTGGCCATAAGCTTCCCCAAAATTGCCATCTTCAACTGCTTCTGCGGCATGTTCCAGTCTGGCAGTGGCTTCATGATAAAGTTGTATCGTGGCGGTATCGACCGCTTCCCCTGCTGCCTGGGCAGTATCAATAGCTTCACCTAGAGCGGTGACTTCTTCCCGCACTTCTGCCAGCTCATCCTGGGCAGCCAATTCCAGTGCCGTTGCTATCCCCACCTCAGTTTCGCGGGATTCTAACGTGTTTTCTGCTTCAATATGGGTTGTTCCTTCATCAGCAGCGAGATCGTCAACGATTTCATCCCGCAGGTCACTCACGGCATCACCCACCGCGGCAGCACTGTCCTGTAAAGTATCCAGAGAACTTTCCACCGCTTCTGCTGCCGGTGAATCTGCCGGAACAGCACCCGTGGTAATAGCCTGCTCAAACTCGTAGGTTAAGGCATCAACTTGCTCACCCCAGGTTATCGCTTCTTCTGTATGCTCTGCATAATCCTCAAAATTGTCAGCATCACCTTCCACGGCCTCGACTTCGGCTTCCACTTCGGTCATTTCCGTCTGCGCTTCCACCATAGCCTCTCCGGCGGCCTCCATATCTCCAGCAGTCATGGCAACATGCGCTTCCGCTAAACGCTCAGCCAACTGCTCTTCCGGCGTAGGCTTCTCAATGTTATCTTCATACCATAATTCCAGGCCCCACCAGAACGAGTCCGGCGTCGTGCCGGCATCAGTCCATTCATTATCAAGGATGGTATCAATAGTTTCTCCTTCCTCACCAACAAAGACCGGATGGCTAGGCGCTAAGACCATTGGACTTAACAATAATGTTAATATCGTGCTGAGCACGAGAATCCTCTCTAGCAGACGGGTTTTCATCTGAAATACACCTCTTTTTTCATTATTTAAATTTTGAGTAGTAGCCTTGTTAGGGGGCTTAACGAAAAGAGAAAAGAATAACCGGTATATATAGTTTACGGAAACGGGCAGTTACAAAAACAAGCAATCTTTTTAAACACCATTCCATTTGTTCTTCCCGTGGGCAAGCCCCGAGGGAGATCAATGGCCGAATCTGAGGAGTATCAGCAATTGCTGCAGAAGTACAAAGAGAAAATTAAAGAGGAATTTGGTGAACGAGCGCTAGCTTCACCGGTTTCAGCCCAGGCTACTTCCCGTGAATATCTGGAATTCAAAAAGGAATTTTACCCAGCGCGCTATTCCTGGTACGAGAAAGCGGGCCATCTTGCCGAGAAAACACTGAAGCTGAAAGTCACGGGAAAGAAAGCAGAGGCTATGCAGAAAAGCATCGAGACCTGCCACCTGAACATTACGCCTTCGGGCGTGCTGTCTTTTTCTATCCTTGCGGCGCTCCTGGTAATCCTGGTTGGCGCCTTGGGGGCAGCAGCTATCCCCATCCTCCTGACGGGAGAACCAATGCTCTTCCTGGTATTCTTCTTTATCGTTGCTGGACTGATCATGGTTCCTTTCCTGCAGCGCCTGCCCGATTTTATGGCCACCACCTGGCGAATGAAAGCTTCCAACCAGATGGTACAGAGTATTTTTTATATGGTAACGTACATGCGGCATACTTCTAACCTGGAGCGGGCAATTGAATTTGCTGCGGATCATCTTGACCAGCCCTTGTCACTTGATTTCCGCAAGATCCTTTGGGATGTGGAAACGCAACAGTATAGCACGATTAAAGATTCCGCTGAAGCATATCTCCATCAATGGAAGGAGTGGGATAAAGAGTTCGTAGAAGCGTTTCACCTGGTGGAATCATCACTCTATGAGTCGTCCGAAGAACGAAGGCTGGCGTTGCTGGATAAGGCTTTAGATGTCGTCCTCAATGGAACGTACGAAAACATGCTTCATTATGCCCATAACTTAAAAGCGCCCATGACCATGCTGCACATGTTGGGTATCATCCTGCCGATTCTGGGGTTGGTAATCCTGCCGTTAGTAGTCAGTTTCCTGAGCGGCGACAGCAATCCCTTTGTAACGATGATTTACATTGCCCTGCTTTACAATGTCAGCCTGCCACTCAGCGTTTATTATCTAGGCAGGATAATCTTAGCGAAACGGCCCGCGGGTTATGGCAGTACCGACATCGGCGAGCTACCGGGGATGAAGCAGTTCAAGAATGTGAGCCTGTCGTTGGGAAAAACAGTAATCTTCAGCACTAATCCCCTTTATTTTTCCGTTATGATCTTCCTGATAGGAGGCATCATTGGCTTCAGCCCTCTTATTATTCATGCGTTCAATCCGAACTTTGAGCTCCCCTCAGAAAAATTCAAATTAATGGAATATATCTGCCCGCCGGACCTTCCAGCCTGTGAAGCGGCCGATAAAATCGGCCCGTATGGGTTAGGTGCTTCCGTCCTTTCCCTAGTAGTAATCCTAGCTTTAGGCTGTTCGCTGGGGCTATATTATGCCTTACGCTCGAAGAATGTAATTAAAATCCGGCAGAAGACCCGGGAACTGGAAGACGAGTTTAGCTCCGCGTTATTCCAGTTGGGTAACCGCCTGGGTGATGGCCTGCCGGCTGAGATTGCCTTTGCCAAAGTCGCTGAGACGATGAAAGATACCACTTCCGGAGAATTTTTTACCCTGGCCGAGAAGAACATGACGAAGTTAGGAATGGGGTTAGAGCAGGCTATTTTTGATCCAAAGGTGGGAGCGATCGCCAGTTTCCCTTCCAAAGTCATTGAATCATCGATGAAAGTCTTGGTGGAAAGCGCCAGGAAAGGGCCCCGGATAGCTGCGCAAGCTTTGCTCTCAATGTCTGCTTATATCAAAGAAATTCACCGGGTGGAAGAACGTCTTAAAGATCTGATGGCCGATGTGATTTCCTCGATGAAAGCGCAGATCAAAGTGTTAACCCCGGCCATTGCCGGGATTGTCATCGGCATCACCTCAATGATTTCCGGCATCCTGACCAGGCTAAGCGCCCAGCTCACTCAGTTTGCTCAAACGGCCGGTGAGGCGGGATCGCTAGGCGATATGCTCAGCATTTTTGGTATTGGCATTCCCACCTTTCATTTCCAGCTCGTGGTCGGTTTATACATTGTCCAGATTACTTTTATCCTCACTTTCCTGAGCAGCGGGATTGAGAACGGGACTGACCGCTTGTCAGAACGATATGAATTAGGGAGGAATTTAATCAACAGCACGGTATTGTATTGTTTCCTGGCGGGCTTAGTAATGATTTTATTTAACCTGTTTGCCAGCGCCATCATGCAGAATACACTGCCGGGAGTGACGTAAATCTTTCAGTTTTATATTACTTAAATGGTAGTAAACATAAGATCATCATGGAAGATTCCAAACCTTTATATACTAATGGTGTATAATCATCCACTAAAGGTGTATAAATGCTTACCCCTAATGAAAAGAAGATCCTGAAATACCTGCTGGTTAACTTTAACCGCGATCGATCCATCAATGAAGTGGCCAAGGACTGCCAGCTTTCTCCCAATGGTGCCTACAAGATCCTGCGAAAGCTGGAACGGGAAGGTGTTCTCACCCAGAAAACCATCGCCAACATCAAAGCGTTTAAGGTCTCCTGCCCAACCCTCAAGGCCAGACGGATTATCGAGTTAGCCTTCATGGAACCGATTAAAGGGCGGGTGGAGCAGCGGTATAAAGATTTGCTGCCATTACAGAACGTGGTGCGGATTTGTATTGTCTTCGGCTCCTATCTTACGGAGAAAAAGAATCCAGAAGACCTTGATACACTGATGGTTATGGAGAAAACTAATTTTTCTACCTATAAAAAGGCCCTCCAAGAGGTTCAGGAAATTGTGCCAGTGAAAATTCATGATATCCTGCAGACCAAGCAGGATTTCCTTACCAATCTCCGTCAGGATAACAAAGTTATTAAGCAGGCTCTGCAATGGGGAATTGTATTATGGGGTCAGGAAAAACTTATTGAGGTGCTGAGCGATGTCTGTCCATGAGAAAATAAAGAAGTG
>JBBSWG010000072.1:0-3679 GCA_038046425.1 Nanobdellota archaeon | reverse complement strand
TGGTGAAAGAAAGGCTGGAATCAAGAAATCAAAGTTGTACTTTTGCGTTTACCGAAAAAATGATTGAAGAAGGAAAAGTCTCTTTAACTAAAGAAGAATTACGAGAGATTTACAATGCTGACATCAACCTCGAAGAGAGCACGACCTTCCTTGATCTTCGGGAACGATACCAATACAATACCATCACGGAGATGGAACAAGAAGAATGGGAAGAATTTAAAATAAGGGTAAAAGGACTCTTTGACAAATTGCGCAGAGATATTGAAAGGTAACCATGCCCCCAACAACCAACCCTTGCTTCCAGTACACCACTTACCATGAAGGCGAGCAGAAGATCCTGAAGATAGACGCCACGGCCTGCCCTTTCCCGCCTTCTATCGAATACAGCGAACTGTGTATGGCCAAAGTTCTCGACCTTCTCCAGACCGAAAGCGGCATTACCACCATCATCATCTCCCAGCTACGGGACTATGAATACGATTATAGCCAGACGAGTTTGCTGACCGAACTGGCTTTACTCTACAAAAAACTCAATAAAGATGAGCGCTATGTTTATTCCAGTATCGTCATCGACCCGCAGCATGAGCGTTATGTCCGGGGCAGTTATGCGGAATTCCAACGCCTCATCTCTAAACGCTTAAAGGAAGATCCGCTGGCTGCTTTTGTAGAATTAAAACGGTTGGAGCGCAAGGAAAAAGCTAAATACGAGAATCTGTTGGATCAACGGCATGCCCTCTCCCAGCAAGCTTTCATTGCCCTGCTGCTGGATGTAATCCAAAAAGTGGAACAATTACAGATAATTAAGCTGCTGATGCCGCAGACCAAAGAGTATAATCTTGGCCAGCGCGAGATTTATGGGAATGTGTTTCATCCTCTTACCAGACCAGATTTCATGTACACGAAACTGGTCAGCGAGTATCCAGAAGGCAATCTTGAAGAAAGCTATGAGTTCACTTCTGGTGTTGATACCAGTCAGGTCAATATTTTTTCTTTTGACACTGATATTAAAATCATGTATCATCTGAGCCCCCCCGAATTTCGCTTTCGCGAAGAGATTTATGAGCTGTTAGATGACGCCAAACGCATCATGTCCGAGCATAAGCCGACGCGGGAAGAGTTTGTGGATCCACAGAGGATGCGGGAAGTTTTTTTTAACATCGGCCGTGATTTATTGAATGATCTGATGCGGCAGAAAGAAATCAAGCTTACGGATGAAGAAATTGATCAGTTGACTCAGGCTTTGCTGCGCTATACGGTGGGCTTTGGCCTCATTGAGCTGCTGTTAGCGGATCACAAAGTACAGGATGTGAATATCAACTCACCTAACGGCGAGCTGCCGATTTTCATTGTCCATCAGGATTACGGGGATTGCTATACTAACATCTACCCCACTCGTTTGGAAGTGGAAAGCTGGGCTACTAAGCTGCGGTTGATTTCCGGCCGGCCGTTGGATGAAGCGAATCCGATTTTAGACACGGAATTGAAAGTGCCGGGCTTTAGCTCGAGAGTAGCAGCACTTACCGCTCCCTTAAATCCCAGTGGTTTAGCCTTCTCTTTCCGAAGACATCGTGATTATCCCTGGACCTTTCCCCTGTACCTGCAGCCGAAAGTGAGGATGTTCAACGCCTTAGCAGCAGGTTTAATCAGCTTTCTGATAGATAATAATGCCACCATTTTGGTGGCCGGGACGCGTTCCAGCGGAAAGACCAGCCTCCTAGGTTCCTTCCTGGTGGAAATCATGCGCAAGACGCGGTTGATAACTATTGAAGACACTTTTGAGTTGCCGCAGGAATCTATGCGCACGCTGGGATATAACCTGGAATCGCTGAAAGTGGCTTCGGCTTTATCGGCCCCTGGTGCAGAGGTAGATCCGAGCATTGGCATCCGTTCCACCTTGCGGTTGGGAGATTCGGCTATCTTCGTCGGAGAAGTTCGCAGCAAGGAAGCAGTGGCTTTATTTGAGGCGATGAGAGTAGGCGCAGCGGCTAATGTCGTGGCCGGAACAATTCACGCTGATAGTCCTTACGGCATTTATGACCGCGTGGTCAACGACATCGGCGTCCCTAAAACTTCCTTTAAGGCGATCGACATTATTGTGATTGCCAATCCAGTAATTTCCGGCCTGAAAAAGTTTAAGCGCGTTTTACGGGTTACGGAAGTTCGCAAGGAGTGGGATGAAGATCCGCTGAAAGAGGGCGCCTTTGTTGATTTGCTGGTCTATAATCCTATCACGGATCAATTGGAAGTTACGGATGATTTACGCAACGGCAATTCAGATATTCTGAAGAGAATGGCTGGCCGCATTAAAGAATTTGCCGGTGACTGGGATGCCGTCTGGAACAATATTCAGTTACGGGCAGATGCCAAGCAGGCAATTGTGGAGCTGTTCACCGAGATGAACGATCCTGCCCTCCTGGAAGCGGAGTTTGTGGTGAAAGCTAACGACATGTTTCACCTGATCGCCGAGAAAGTGAAGGATAAGCACGGCAAGCTGGATTCTGCCCGAATTTTATTTGAATATAAAGAGTGGCTAAGAAAGGAAGGGAAGAAGAGGAAGATGGGGTGAAAAGTACTGGAAAAAATTTATCTTCTTCTTAGCGCATCCAAAACCTTTAAATATTAGTTTGATTTTTCATACTAAAATAAAAGCGTGCGTAGGTTATACTAACATGAACCCACTCAAATCTCTCTTTTTCCAGGAGACGTTGCGCCATTGGCATTTTGATGCCTTGTTGCAGGAATCAAAAGTAAGCCGGGAGCGAGTGCATTTCTACCTGAAGTTGCTGCTGCGGGAAAATTTCATTACCCGGGTAAAGCCCAGGGGAAAAAGGCCTTACTATCTCGCCAAGCGCGAGGAGCCGGGGTTCCGTTCCGAGAAGCGCTTATACGGCTTAATGGTGCTGAACCAAAGCGGGTTATTTGAGCAGCTCTCCCGTGATCCTAAGATTAAAACTGCTATTCTCTTCGGCAGCTTTGCCCGCGGCGACTGGAGCACGTCCAGTGATGTCGATCTATTTGTCTATGGCCAGGATCAGAATTTTGATCAGAGCACAGTGGAAAAAAAACTTGGGCGGACTGTTCAGTTGTTTAGTTTTCAGGATGCGCAGACCATGAAAGAAGCCTTGGCTCCGGCAGTGATCCCTAATATCATAAAAGGTTTCAATATCAAAGGCACAGTAGAACCATTTGAGGTTCAGCTCCATGCCTAAAACCAGAACGATGAAGGAAGTGTACGAGGAATTAGCAGCGAAAGGATTCTATGAAGAGGCGCATCTGGATCGAGAAGAAGTAAAGACCGTCCTGGCGATGATTCAAGAAGATTTTGCCTTTGCCCGACGCTGGAAACAGGATAAAAAGCCTAGTTGGCGAGTGATTTTTAATGCTTACTATGATGTTTTTCGTGAGTTATGTGATCAACTTATGCGTTTTAAAGGGCAAAAAACGAGTAATCATCAGGGCGTATTTGCTTTCCTTATCCTCCATTTCCCGGAATTGGAATTAGATTGGGAACTTGTAGAAAGAATAAGAACATTGCGTAATGAAAATAAGTACAGGGGTGTAGATATTAGTGAAACGATGTGGAAAAGCATCGAATGGACCTTTGAATCATATATTTCAGCAGTGCAAAAGAGAGTGGAAGAGTTACTCCAGCATGAAGCATAAAGAAACTAGGGGGGAA
>JBBSWG010000071.1:0-7079 GCA_038046425.1 Nanobdellota archaeon | reverse complement strand
ACCACCTGCTCGTGGAATTCTGATCATGCTCAAAATGGGGCGGGCGGCGAGCATGCCACCAGTCTGTGACGGGTGGTCCACCCGCCCTCATTTTGACAGAAAAAAACTTCCTCACCATATCTGCCAAAAATAGCGCACTACAATCAGCCCTAAAGTAATCAATAGTATCGTATTAACCCAACCATAATGCACCCGCCATCCCAGCATTCCCAGCAACTCCGCAATATATGAATGCCCGTAATTCTTCCGACTGGGTAAGGGATAACCACGGAGCCATTGCAGCAACGTGGTCAATGGGCAGATAATGTCGAGCTGATGCGTCCATTTAAGAAACACGAGCCCCCATAAAAACTGTAAGGCCATGATGCTCGCGATGTACCAGAAATGGAATGACACTACGCCAGGCCAGACACTCGGCGGCAGCAAAAACAAGCCAAACCAGAGCAGCACGATCGGTAGATGCAGCCAGAAGATCAGATGGATTAAAAATGTGTTACGCATCTTGATTTACCTTGACACCTACAAAAAATAAATTTTTTTTTCTTTATTTACTATACTAAATAAGGGAACGCCGGGCATCTATTTAATACTTTCTACGTTAGAATCAAGAGGAAGAGAATTAGAAGAAAAGAGGGAAGAAGAGAACACGCTTCTTCCCCTTCAAGTCCCCCCTCCCGGATTCGAATTCCCCAAACGATGCCAATAGTGTCATCGCCTGCCGGGGATCCCTCGGTGACAGCAGGCTGGTTGTTTTTCATCCCAGTCACTTGACATTTCAAAACAACATCTACAGCCGAGTGTTCTTGCCGCTAAACTAAGGGGGGATGGTACGCAAATAAGCACTTTCTTTATTAAATTTGCGGCGGGAAAGGCTCTGAAGAAGATCTGAACTGAGATTTTCTACACTTCTAATTCACAACCCTTTTAAATCACTGGACATCTCTTTACCTCTTGGTGACTTTTAAGGTGGTAAAGCAGCAGAAGTTAGAATACCTGGTGATGGACGAAATTCTTCAGTGGTTTGCAAAAAATATTCCCATCAATCATGAATTCATCCGGAAGTACAAAGATGATGAGCCTATCGAGCAGCCGTTGCTAGCAGAATTACAGCAGAAGTATGGATTAAACATAACACGAGCTGACCGGTTCTTCCGCGCGGCTTATTGGTACCTGATGGACCACAGGATACTGAAAGTGGAAACCAGACTCAGCTGGGACTGTGATGTTGGTTACTGTGATTATGCTCTTGCTCATCCTCTCGCGGAAGGGGAAGTACAGGAGCTTATTCCCGCGATTCTGCAGCGGTATGGAAATGGTCTGGGGATTTGAAGTACACGCCCGTACTAAACTCAATCCTGAGAGTACCTCTGTTTAATATATTCAATAAATGGTCTCTCGTTTTTTTCAATCTGATATTTATCCAAAGCACCATAATAATTTTCCAGATCTTCGATGGGAATGTTAACGGGAGGATAACCTTTCTTCCAGAGGATCCAATTCATCAACAGACGGGATAAGCGGCTATTGCCATCCACAAAAGGTTGCAGGGTAATAAGCTGGAGATGGAGTAAAGCCGCTAATTCCAGGGGATGAAGTCTTCGATTTTCGGCTTTATACCAGGAGAAAAAATTGCGGAGTTCTTTCGCTACCTGATTCCAGGGAGCTGGAACATAGACCGTACCGGCCAACTTTACGTTCCGCTGCAATTCATCTCTGGTTTTTCCGGCGATGGTATCATCCACCCCGGCCAGTAAAATGGTATGGAGCTTCTTGATAAAGCGCAGCGTGAGCGGTCCCCGATACTGGGTGATGGCAATAACGCCTTTCTGGTGATTTTCCAATTTTTTTACCGTGGCAAGGCTTCTGATCTCTTTCGGAATGATCCCTTCCTTTAAAATCAGTGACGTTTGGCGCAAGGTTACGGGCACGCCGGCCAATTTGCTGCTGTCATAGGTAAAGCGGATAACGAATTCCGTGAGCCGTTTCCCTTTTTCCAGGGTGGTTAAGTTGCTCCATTCCCGCTGATAAGCAGTCTTTTTCTGCTCGATTTGTTCGATCTCTCCCGGGGAGAGGTATTGGTATCGGGAACTAGCGATTTCGGCTAGGAATCCCTTCTGGAGCTGCGCCAGCTTTTTTCGGGGTGGAAGAGTTTTCCCGAGATATCGGCTTTTATGAGTAATTTTATTTTGCCTTCTGAGGGCATGGACTAGCTTATAATACGTCTTTCCCTGCACTTTGATTTTCTCTACATAGACCATCCCCCGGGTTATGGGCTACTAATATTTAAAGGTTATGGTTATGGGCTACAGAGATTGGTTCACTCAGTTATGTCATTTGTTAAGAGCCGGCGTAGCTTCCGAGCCGCTTATTGGTACTTGCTAGATCAGAAGATACTGCAGCGGTATGGAAAGGGTCTGGAGATTTGATTTTTAGTGGTTTGTAGTTTTTTTTCCGTATTGGCTGTTTTTGACAGAAAGGTATAAAAAGTCTGTTTCCATCAAAAAGAGAAGTACATAGAATTTACTCCTCTCCATTACCATGCTCCTCTTCACCCTTAAATACCAGCCCAGGAACGAGCAGCAGCTCTTCGGCCAGGATACGGCTGTAGCTGAGCTCAAAGATTATATCCTCCATTATAAACAGAAGCCACAGCGGGCCGCTTTGTTACTGGGCCCTATTGGCAACGGCAAAACCTCTTCCGTCTATGCTTTAGCGAAACAACTGAATTATGATCTCCTCGAAATCAATTCTTCCGACCTGCGCAATGAAGAAAGTATGAGAACTTTTTTAGGCTCGGCTTTAGGCCAGCAATCCCTCTTTTTCCGCCCTAAAATTATCCTGGTGGACGAAATTGATAACATCTCCGGACGGGAAGACCGCGGCTGCATACCTGCTTTAATCAAAGTGCTGGAAAAATCCACTTTTCCAGTAATCCTGACCGCGAACGATATCAGTGATAGCAAATTTAAGGCTCTGGGCAAGAGCTGCCAGCAGATTGAGTATCATAAGCTACAGTATCGCACTATTGGCCATGCGCTACGTTGGGTCTGCGAGCAGGAGAATATCCAGTATGAAGAGAAAGCGATCAATACCTTAGCGCGGCAGGCCGATGGCGATTTACGGGGAGCGTTAATCGACTTACAGGTTTGTTCCGGCGGTAGCTCCGATGATAGCAGGAATAACCTCACCTCCGGGCAAGTGGAAACGCTCTCGAATCGTAAGCGAACAGAAACTATCTTCAATGCCTTAACCTTAATTTTCAAATCGTCTTCGATCGAGACCGCTTTACCCGCGCTGGAAGACGTAGACATGGATCTGCAGGAAGTTATCCCCTGGATTGATGAGAATCTGCCGAAAGAGTACTTGCAGCCGGCAGCGCTGGCTAAAGCCTACGAATTTTTATCCCGGGCCGACATCTTTCAGGGCCGGATCCGGCGGCAGCAGCATTGGCGTTTCCTGGTCTATATCAATTCGTTGTTGACTGCGGGCATTTCCTCAGCTAAGAAGGAAAAGAACACCAATCCCGTTCAATATAACCGCACGATGCGCTTCTTACGAATGTGGCAGGCGAAGATGAAGTGGGCCAAGAAGAAGGAAATTGCCGGGAAGCTGGCGGCAGCTACCCACACCTCACATAAAGTGGCTTATGAGCAGGTGCCGTATCTGGAAGTAATTTTTCAGAAAAGCCGTGGAAAGGGAAAAGAAGCGGAAGAAATAACCCGGGAATTAAGGCTGGAGGAAGAGGAAGTGGAATGGTTGAGGAGATAGTTATGGGCTACTTTAATTTTTATGGTTGCGGTTATGGGCTACCAGGCGGGAAGAGGTTACTGTTGATAGGCCCCTTCCGCTGCTTTCTTTACGCCGAATAACTTTCTGGTCCCATCCATCCACATTCCTAAAGTGGGCAGAAACGTCAGCACCTTTCTCGATTACGTGCATTACCACCGCAATTATCTGGTGGAGAAGAAGCTGCGCAACCTGGAGAAGAATAAGGTCATTGTCGCCTATAAGCTGCTGCTAAATACTAGTTTGTTGGGCTATGAATATTATAAAGTTGATTTGGAACTGGAAGATCTGAACATCATTCCTTCTTTAAACCAGTTCATTATCCAGCATCCTAACATCATTTACCGGGATATTGCCGTTGGCGGCAGCGATTTTGAGTTTGATGGTGAATTTAGAAGTCCTGCGGAATTTTACCAGTTTATTGATGAATTACGAGCTTTATTCCCGGGGAAAATCAGGCGTTACTTCTATTATAAAGCCCTGAAAGTGTATAAGTATTCGTATTTTCCAGAGAA
Source organism: Nanobdellota archaeon (assembly GCA_038046425.1). Lineage (GTDB taxonomy): Archaea > Nanobdellota > Nanobdellia > Woesearchaeales > GW2011-AR9 > JAHFRS01. The sequence continues at coordinate 2,778 of JBBSWG010000071.1, read as the reverse complement.
TTTTGCAAAGCGAAATTCTTGAGCGAAGTCTCTATTTACGGTGCTGCTTCCGCTGCCTGGTAAGCCTGAACTCGTTGAGAAAGAGCTTGCAGGTAGCGATTGACCTCTCGCTCGGTAACCGGGGAAATCGAAGAGGACAGGGGATTATATAAAAAGACATTATTATTCGTGAGCAGGTTTTTCCGGAAGAGAACTCTGAATTTAGGGAAAAACGTCCCTTTCAAATTGATACTGGTGCTTTGATAGACCTCTCTTTCTTGAACTGAACCCAGTTGATATTCCTTTTTTTTACTCTCAACCACCTGGACTTTCCATCCCATCTCTCGGGCAGCTTCTATCAGCATCTTCTCTAAATCTAACGAAGGTATGTTCCGACCAAGTTTAACCTCAGTTTCAAATAAGTCCATAATTCATTTTAATCTCTCCATCTTAATAATGTTTTCTATTCTCGAGTATCTGTTTTGTTTACTGCAATTCCTCCCAGCTGATCTCTTTATCCTGATCAAAGTCGGTGTCGTAAGAAATAATTGTTGAATTTAATCAAAGAGATCATTAGCAATCACCTCTTCCCGGGTAAACCTTATTTTTTTCTTGCGCGTTTCTTTATCAATAGCATGAAACGCTTTAGGCCGCGTTTTCGGTATGTTCCTCGTTTGTGTGGCATAAGCTATTTTCATACTATAACTTAAATAAGAGATATAAGTTTTAAATGTTCTGATACAGCGTAATCTTTATATGGTACGTAAAAATCCCCAGATGGAGATTAAAGTATCCACCTAACCTTTAATAAGTTACACTATAATTAACTATAAAATGTCTCATACCTCCACGGAATTAATCACCTTCGCCAAGAAGAAAGGCTTTTTCTACCCCAGCAGCGAGATCTATGGCGGATTAGCCGGATTCTACGATTACGGTCACCTCGGTACGAAGCTTAAGCATAACTTTGAGAATCTCTGGCGCTGCTACTTTTTAGGGCTGGATGATAATTACCAGGAGATTGAGACTGCCAATATCATGCCGGAGAAAGTGTTTGAAGCATCCGGACATCTAAAAAATTTCATCGATCCGGTCGTGCAATGTTCAAAATGCGCCTGGCAGGAGCGGGCCGATCATTTTATCTTTCAGCAGACTAAGAGAAAGGTGGAAGGTCTTTCCGCTGAAGAACTAACGGCCCTTATCAAAAGTGAGAAGATGAATTGCCCGCAGTGTAAATCAGCATTAAAGCCCGTAACCGTCCTGAACATGATGTTTCCCATCCAGTTGGGCGTCTCTAATCCCCAGCGAGCCTTCTTGCGTCCGGAAACGGCTCAATCCCCCTATGTTAATTTTAAGCAGCAGTATGAGCTGCAGCGCAAGAAGATGCCTCTAGGCTTAGCCTTAATCGGCCGGGCGTATAGAAACGAGATTTCTCCCCGCCAGGCCCTGCTGCGCCAGCGGGAATTTACGCAAGCAGAACTGCAGATCTTTTTTAATCCGAAAACAATCAATGAGCATCCCCAGTTTGAAGCGGTGAAGGGGTACAAATTGCGCGTGCTGCTGGTTAAGGACAGAAATAGCGGTAACGTTGTCGAGAGAACTGCTCAGGAGATGCTCACACTCGGCTGGCCAAAGTTCTATGTTTATCATCTCGTTAAAGTACAGCAGTTTTATCTTGAGCAATTACAAATTCCCGCTACCCGCTTCCGGCTGTATGAATTGTCGGCACAAGAAAAGGCGTTCTATAACCAATATCACTTTGACCTGGAAGTGGAGGTAGCAGAACACGGTTTCGTAGAAGTTGGCGGCGTTCATTATCGCACCGATCATGACTTAAGCGGGCATCAGCGTATTTCCAAGGAATCCTTAGAAGTCTTCGATGAAATGACGGGACAAAAATTTCTTCCCCACATCTTAGAATTAAGTTTTGGCATTGATCGGAATGTCTATGCTTTGCTGGACTTGAATTATGAGTATAGTAAAGAGCGGGAGTATGTAGTATTACATCTTCCTGAAAGGCTGGCACCCTATTTCTGTGCGGTCTTTCCCCTGGTAAAGAATAAGCCGGAACTGGTAGCTAAAGCAGAGGAGGTGTATGCTCTCGCCAAGAAGAAATTTTCCTGTTATTATGATGAATCTGCTGCCGTGGGCCGGAGGTATGCCCGAGCCGATGAGCAAGGGGTTTTCTATGCTCTTACTGTTGATTTTGAAAGCCTGCAGGATAACGCCGTTACGATTAGGAATCGGGACAGCACGCAGCAGGAACGGGTCAAGATTACTCAGCTGCAGAAACGGCTGGAAGAGTTGTGGGAGCAGTGATGAAAATGACTGAGCCTTTCCTACAGGAAATCCGTGATACGTTGGAAACCATAACTTTTTATATGAAAGGCATGGAAGTTGCCGCTCTTGAGAAACTCGTGCAGGAAAAGGGCAAACTTAAATCTGGACATCCTAAAGCGGAGCTGTATTTCTACCACGCCGCCGGCCAGGAATATAAAGACAGCTATGTCGTGGGGGGGTCAAAACAAATCCTTTCTTCTCTTGTTCTTGATTTGGAAGAGCGCCTGCCCTGGTATGAGGCGATGCAGACAATTCTCAACAAAGGAAAATGGGCAATGGAAAGTAACCGTCCAGACTATCATCTTGCTCCGGAAGACAAGGAAATGCTCATCACTGCCCTCCATCAGGGAGATCTCTTTTTTGTCCAGCTGCCTTATGACCTGCAGCGATTCTACGTTATGGCGTTAGCAATAGATTTAGCCGCTATTCCAGGAAGGAAGTTGGGCCCGATCAATCTTA
>JBBSWG010000070.1:0-17064 GCA_038046425.1 Nanobdellota archaeon | reverse complement strand
TGGCTTAACTATAGTTAAATTAACCATAGTTAACAAGATAATAAAGCTAATAATGATGTTTAGGTTGGTACTACCATGGCCAAGAAAGCAATCCTTCATCCTCAGGAGATTGAGGTATACTATATCATCCCGACGCTGCGACGGGCCCTAGCCGGCTGCCTGGCTCAGCAGGGAATGAAGCAAAAGGATATTGCTACCTTACTGGGCATTAATACCGCTGCCATCAGCCAATATCGGAGCAATAAGCGGGGGAATCAGGTTACCTTCTCAATGGAGATACAGCGGGAAATCCAGAAGTCCGCTGTGCTTATCAAGGACAAGCTCAGCTATTTCCGCGAAACTCAACGCCTGCTGCGTCATATCCGTACGACTAACACTTTATGCCAGATTCATAAGCAATTTACGGCTATCCCCGAAGGCTGTGACCCGGAACATATTGGTTGTCATCTGATGCCTTTGACATCATCAACCATCTCTTTAATCCCACCAATCACACCTTTAGCCGTCTTGAGCGTACCTTTAACACCAGAAACTAAAACTTAATCATGACCGCAGCAGCCGTCGTCCAGGAATTGCAAACGTTTGAGATCAGCAGAGCCATCTATGATGAAGCGGATCAGCATCAGGCCAAGCTGGTTGCTCCGCCCGGCTTGAATGAAGAAGTGGTGCGGTTAATTTCCGCTACTAAAAATGAGCCGGACTGGATGCTCAACAAGCGGCTGAAAGGTTTAGAGCTATTTGGGAAAAAGCCCCTGCCGGATTGGGGGCCCAGCCTGAAAGAAATTGATTTTGAACAAATCACCTATTTTGTTGATCCCAATGCTAAAGAAAGCACTTCCTGGGAAGACGTGCCGGTAGAAATCAGAAGGACTTTTGATCGCCTGGGCCTTCCCGAAGCAGAGAAAAGATCATTAGGTGGCGTTGGCGCTCAATATGATGGCAGCGTAGTGTACCATAACATCATGGAAGACTTAAAGAAAAAAGGAGTTATTTTTGAGAATATGGACGTGGCACTGCAAAAATATCCGGAATTGGTTAAACAGTATTTTATGACTCAGTGCATTCCCATCAATGATCATAAGTTCATTATGCTGCATGCGGCGGTCTGGAGTGGTGGAACTTTTATCCTCGTACCTAAAGGTGTTAAAGTAGAATTACCTTTGCAAGCCTATTTCAGAATGAATGAAAAATCAGGAGGACAGTTTGAGCATACGCTTATTATCGTCGAGGAAGGAGCGGAACTTTCGTACATTGAAGGCTGTTCCAGCCCTCGGTACAGTACCAATTCCATCCATGCCGGCTGCGTTGAAATCTTCGTCAAAGCTGGTGCAAAAATGCGTTATTCTTCAATCGAAAACTGGAGCAAGAACGTCTATAATTTAAACACGAAACGGGCCTTAGTGGATAAAGATGCCACTATAATCTGGGTTTCAGGGAATATGGGCAGCAAAGTGAGCATGCTTTATCCTTGTTCTATTTTGCGGGGTGAAGGGGCAAGAAGCGACAGCCTGGGAATCGCTTTTGCCGGGGAAGGACAGCAGCAGGATGTGGGAGCAAAAGCTATCCATATCGCTCCTAAAACCAGCAGCACCATCCATTCCAAAAGTATCAGCAAGAATGGCGGAGTTTCCAGTTATCGCGGTCTAGTAAAAATCATGCCCAGCGCAAAAGGAGCTACGACCAGCGTGGTCTGTGATGCCCTCATCTTAGATGAGAAATCCATTTCCAATACTTATCCGCATTTAAAGATTGATTGTAATGATGTGGACGCCGCTCACGAAGCCCGGGTAGGAAAGCTCAATGAAGAAACGGTCTTTTACCTGCAGAGTCGGGGTTTAAGTGAAGAGGAAGCAGTAAGAATGATTGTATCGGGGTTTATCCAGCCCATTATCCGGCAACTGCCGTTGGAATATGCAGTGGAGTTAAATCGGCTGATTGAATTGGAAGTGGAGGGGTTTTAAAGGGTGTGGAGAGAGAAAATATGACCTATACCCGAAACCAGACCGGACTTGAAGATTTTGTTGGCATTATCCATTCATTATTCAATCCTAAAGCCATTGCCGATAAACGAGTAAATCAGATCGTGGTAGATTCATCTTTGGCCGCAACTCCTTTATTCTATTTACTCTTAAAATGAAACTGACTACCCCCAAAACAGAACTACAAAGCGATTTCCCCATCCTTTCCAACCTCATCTACCTCGACAGCTCTTCCACCACTCAAAAACCTAAAGCCGTCATTGACGCCATCAAAAAATTCTATGAAGAAGACAATGCCAACGTGCATCGCGGCGTCTACAAACTCTCCCTGAAAGCTACCCTGGCCTATGAGAAAGCGCACGAAATAGTGGCTAAATTCATCGGCGCCAGATTTGAAGAAGTAATTTTCACCAAGGGAACGACGGAAAGCCTGAACTTGTTGGCATACTCTTTAGGAAAAAATCTTCAGGCCGGAGATGAAATAGTGCTAACGGAGATGGAACACCATTCTAACTTAGTTCCCTGGCAGCAATTGGCGAAAGAAAAGAGTTTGAAGTTAAAATTTATCCCCCTCACCTCTGATTTCCAGCTGGATCTGCGTAAAGCTCAAGAATTAATAACCAGCAAAACAAAAATAGTTTCAGTTACTCATGTCTCTAATGTTTTGGGAACCATTAATCCCGTAAAGGAAATTGCCGCTCTGGCCCACGAAGCAGGAGCAGTGATGATCGTCGATGCGGCTCAATCTGTCCCCCATCTGCCTCTCAAGGTCAAAGAGCTGGATTGTGATTTTCTAGCTTTTTCCGGGCACAAGATGTGCGGTCCAACCGGCATCGGCGTCTTATATGGGAAAAATGAATTATTGGAAAAGATGGACCCTTTTCTCTATGGGGGAGATATGATTAAAGAGGTAACTTTTGAACGTTCAACCTGGAACGACCTGCCCTGGAAATTTGAGGCGGGGACGCCTAATATTGCCGGGGCGGTAGGATTGGCGGCAGCGGTTGAATATCTCCAAAGTATCGGAATGGAAAACATCCAACAGCAGGAGCAAGAGCTAACTATGTACGCGCTGCAGCAATTATCCACTATTCCCAGCCTGAAGCTTCTTGGCCCATCTTCTGCGAAAGAACGAGGAGCAGTATTTTCCTTCACGGTTGACGGCATCCATCCGCATGATGCCAGCGAACTCCTGGATAAGGTAAACATCTGTGTCCGGGGCGGACATCATTGTGCTATGCCCTTGCATGAGAAACTTGGTTTGGGTGGTTCCGTACGTGCTTCTTTATACTTTTATAACACTAGAGAAGATATTGATTTGTTGGTCGAAGCTCTCGCCAGCATCACCACCAAAAACGATCAAAATAATCTTGACCCGTTAGGGCTAAATATTAATGATCTGACGGAAGAACAGGAACTCTACAAGGAAAACATCCTGGACCATTACCAACATCCACGGAATAAAAAAGCGCTGGAACACTATACATTTACCCAGCACGAGCATAATCCGCTCTGTGGTGATGAATTGCGCTGTTATGTCTTGTTGAACCATACCTTGGTTAAAGATATTTCTTTCACCGGACAAGGCTGTGCCATCAGTCAGGCGGCTGCTTCCTTGCTGAGCGAGGAAATCAAAGGGCAGCCGATTGCCAGGATCCAAACGTTAGGTCCCTGGAACGTCTATAACCTGTTAGGCATCCCGATCAGTCCGGCCCGCAGCAAGTGTGCCTTGTTAGCGCTAAGAACCATTCAAACCGGATTGACTAAAAATAAGCTGATTTAAAATAAACTAACTTAAAACAAACAATCCCATGCTCGAAATCAACGATCTGCACGTGCAAGTGGAAGGAAAAGAGATAATTAAAGGCATCTCTCTAAAATTTGAGCCGGGGAAAGTGTATGCTCTCATGGGACCAAATGGTTCCGGTAAGTCAACTTTAGCCAACTCCATCGTTGGGCATCCGAAATATAAAATCACTCAGGGAAAGATCCTGCTGGAGGGGAAAGATATTACTCATGAAAAGCCGGATGTCCGGGCCCGGGCGGGGTTGTTCTTGTCCTTTCAGTACCCCTCCGAAATTTCCGGCGTTACTACCAGCAACTTTATACGGGCAGCGCTGAATGCTCAGCGGGTGAATGGTCAGCGGGAAAAGCCGTTAGCATCTTTATCCGTGCTGGATTCGCATAAATTAGTACAGGAAAAGATGAAATCCTTAAAGATGGATCTGGCTTTGAGCAAGCGTGACCTGAACGTGGGCTTTTCCGGCGGGGAGAAAAAGCGGGCAGAGATCTTACAATTATTGTTGTTGCGGCCGCGTTATGCCTTGCTGGACGAAACGGACAGCGGGATGGACATTGACGCCATTAAAATAGTGGCGGAGGGAATTAAAAAGCTGCATCAGGAAACCAAGATGAGCATCATCATGATAACCCATTATAACCGCTTCCTGGAATATTTTACCCCCGATCAGATTCTGGTGATGCAGCAAGGTGAAATCGTCAGGCAGGGCGGAGCAGAACTGGCGAGGCAGATTGAACAGCAAGGGTTTAAGCAGTTTGAGCCGTTGGCTGTGGCGGAAACCGTGGCCGAAGTTTCTGCACCACCAGGGAGAGCATTATGAGGAAGATACTATCTGGAGGACACCATGATCAGCAAAGAAATTTTAATTGAAGAAGTGTTCAAGAAATATCTTGATCCGGAATTGGGCATTGATGTCTGGACTCTGGGCTTAATTTATCACCTCGAGCTGCAGGGTAATAAAGTCAAAATCCTCTTAACCTTCACTTCTCCCCTCTGTCCGTACGGCCCGCAGATGGTCACGGAGTTACAGCAGCAAATCCGGGAACGGGGAGCCGAAGCCGAAATTGAAGTTACTTTTGACCCGCCCTGGCAACCGAGCGAAGAGTTAAGGGAGATGATGGGGATGTGAATGGGAAAATTTTATATTTTTCCTAAAACCTGGCCCTGCCCACAATCACTTTCCTGCATTTTTCCAGGACTATACCGCCCTGAGCGATGAAGAGCAGTTCCCCCTTAACTATCTCCCGTGCGGCAAAAATCCTTTTACCATTCCTTAAAGTATCCGCAACATACACGTTCATAAAAGAGTTATCCTCCTCTGCTTTTTATACTTTTGCCCAAAAGATGGAACGCCGATAACCTATCGGGGCCAGCGCCCGCTGGAGAATTATTTTGTCGTTGCCCGCAATAAAGAGTTGGGAGAAAAGGGCAGGGAAGTGTTGAGGCAGATATTTTAGAAGTGGTGTAAATATTTATTTAGATTAATTTTTCCCCCTATACTATTTATTCCTTCTTTCGCTAACAACCCCCTTTTTTCTTCCACTTCTTTCCCCCCAGTTTTTCCTTTAAACCCTCCCAGCGAGCCGTCACTCTTAACCACCCGATGACAAGGTACTAGGGGCAGACCGGGACTGCACCGTAAAACCTGTCCAATAGCCTGATAACCTTTAATTTCTAGAGCCCGGCCCAATTCTTTATACGTCGTTACTTTCCCCTTAGGAATTCCTTTACATAAAGAATACACGCGCTCGGCGAAACGTGCTCTTTTTGCCAGGCTCTTTTTCTCACCCCACCTTACTTTTTCCATTTGCTCTCTAAAAATTCTTTGACTTGGATATTACCAATGGGCTTAGCGTTGCTGCCCAGGCCATAATAAATCTTTTCCACGCTGTTGCCCCAGGAAAAGTCACCTTTTTCCACTTCAATTTTATGTAAAGTAATTTCCTGCAGCTGCACACCCTTGCGCAGGTGATAATAAATGCTGCGCTGGGTCACTTTGGGAAAGACGGCATTATAAATCTTAGAAATTTCGTAGCCATAGCCCTGCTGCAGGTGGTGCAGAATCTCAATGACATTCTGCCGAATGACACTTTTAGTCGGCCGCCCCCTTTTCATCTGGAGAAGGAAGAAGAAGGGGTTTATATGGCTTTTGTTTTTACGAATATTTATATACTTCTAAAGCATCTCCGCAACTAGGGGGTGGACCATGAAAGCCTTTGTCTTAATTTCGTTAAGTGACCGTTCGGAACGAAATGTGGTCAGTGAACTTAAAACCTGCCCGGAAATCAAGAACGCCTACATTTTGTTCGGTGAGTGGGATATTATGGCTGAGGTTGATGTGAGCAGCCCTGAACAGTTGGGGACGTTTGTCCTGAACAACATCCGTTCCCGTAATGATGTCCGCTTGACGAGCAGTATGATTGTAGCCGCGCGCTAAAGCGTGAGAAGTAGGCTAAGAGGTGATAGAGGGTATGAAGAAGAAACAGCTGATTAAAGGCCAACAACGGCAGTTCGTACTCCAAAACGTTCGTGCTCTTTTTCAGCAAGCGGCAGAAGAATTCGCTCAGGATAAAGCCTTAGCCAACCGCTCTGTTTCTTTAGCCCGAACGATAGCCATGAAAGTTCGGTTCCGAATTCCTAAAGAGTATAAGCGCCGGTTCTGCCAGCATTGTTATCGGTATTTACAGCCAGGAGTGAATTCGAGAGTAAGGGTAAGAAAAGGGAAAGTGATCATAGCCTGCTTAGAATGTAAGAAATTTAGGCGGGTGCCGGTGCGGTGAGGTTTATAACTTTAAAGCATAAAATTCATTTACTCTTCCACCAGCTCTACCGTCAATGCTCTTATCTCCACCGTCTTCTGCGGCTTGATCTTGACCGCATTGTTGCCTACCACCACATCAGCACTCAAATCTATTACCAATGATGCCTCTTTGGTATCAAAAGGGATTAAATCACCATTAAACACAAAATCACCAAATTTGGCAGTACTGACATCCACAAACTCCACCTGCATCCGCACCCGTTTCTTCTCATCTTTAACATCATCAACCTGTTCCTTCGTCAGCTTGAAATAATACGTGGGAAATTCGAGCTCTTTCAGCTTGGATTTGATTACCGAATGGGAAATGAGATAGGTGCCCCGTTCCGTATGGAAGACCAGCTCATTTTCTCCCGCCTGGATGAGGCTCGGAGAAAGTTCAATGGGCACAATTACCAGGTCACAGTCCGGAATGGTCTGATAAATCTCCTGCCCGTTTAAGCTGAGGCGTAATTTCCCTACTTGCGTAATGATGCACTCTGGCTGGAATTTGAAGCGTACTTCTTCCAGGTTACGCTTTTCCGTTTCCGAGACTAAAAAGATGACCTTAGAGGTCTGGGCATCCAACGCCGTCACGTCGCCCACCACTTTCAGGTTCTCGAGTTGCACTTCATTGGTCGCCCAGAAAGCTATCCCAGGTGAGGAAATGCGGATCAGCAGTTCATTATCCTCGTGCAGCATATTTTTGGGCAGCGGAATGGGTTTGGCAAAGCTATCGACCTCGGCATTAAAGATTTCTTCATCATTGAGAGAGATTTTTAAGCGTCCTTTTGCCTGCCGGACACTAAATGAAAGCAGCACCTTCTCGGTATTCTCTAAATCCGGAAGGGAAAAGCTGAATTTGCTCTGCTCTTCAGAGAAAACACCTCTGCGGGCCGAGGCCATATTTTTCTCCGCTAACACTTTACTTTCGGTTTTCGTGTAAATAGTTACCACCGGAAGCGGATGTTCAACTTCCTTCTGCCCCAGGAAATCTATTCGCCCGGGAGAGACGCTTAACAGGGTCTCAACTTCTTCCGCTACTTTAGCTCCGGGTAGCTTCACGACTTTACTTAGATTCTGCTCGCCCAACAGCTCGGCCCGTTCTTTCGGTGGAATAAACAGGATAAAGCCGATCAGTAAGGCCATGACAATAGCTAAGAAGACTGCTGCTCCCGCTGCCGACTGGCCTCTTTTCCGCATAAGCCTGGTAAAAATCGGGATGTATATAAAGTATTCTGTTGTGGGTAATACTATTGAGTTATCGAAAGCGTGTTGAGCACCTACGAGCTTACAGCGAGGATTTCAAAGGCGGTCAACACGCTTTGTTCTACCTCTGTTTCCACTTAGACATAGCAAACTGTACCGAAAGCTTTATAAATAAGACACTATTCCCAAGGAGCAACACCTCAAACCACCTCTTTTCCTCAGCAGGCCTGGCCGCAAGGTGAGGGTTGCTGAGGTTTTTTTCATAAAAATTAAATAGTGGGGACGGAAAGAGCGAGGGAAAGAGAAAATGAAAGAACGGGAAATTGGATAATGCATTGACGGACTCTCTCATTTATTTAATTCCCAATTAACTATTTATACTCCCCCTTGATTCTTCTCTTCTATGCACCTCCTCTCCCGCGATTTTAAGAAAGGCATCGTCAAGCTCAAAGTGACTTCTCTCGAGGATCTGTGGTACTTAAGCCAGCTGCTTGATCCCGGCGACTTGCTGACGGGGAAAACCACCCGCAAGATCAAGCTGGGAGAAGGAGTGGGGACGGGAGAACAGGTTCAGGTGGTCAAGAAAACGCTTACCTTAACGATCGAAGTGGAAGAGGTTGAGCTTACTGAAACTTCCCTGCGAGCCCATGGAAAAGTAAAGAAAGGTCCCGAAGACGTTCCTCGAGATTCCTACCATACCATCACGCTGGAAGAAAGCAGCGAATGTACCATTGAAAAAGTAGAATGGCTCTCCTACCAGAAACAAAAGCTGGAAGAGGCAGCACAACGAAAATTCACCTACTTACTTTGCGTCTTTGACCGCGAAGAAGCATTATTTGCCATAACGAAAGCGAAAGGATTTGATATCTTAGTAAAGTTGCAAGGGGAAGCGCAAAAGAAGAGGCACCCCACCATCATCAAAAAAGAATTCTGGGAAGAGATGGTGAAAGCAATCGAGGTGTATGCTGGCCGATACGCTCCGGAACGAATCATTGTAGCATCACCAGCTTTCTATAAAGAAGAAGTGTTGAAAAGAATTCACTCTTCTGAGCTAAAGCAAAAGATTGTCCTCGCCAGTTGTTCTGATGTCAGTGAGCGGGCACTTGATGAAGTGCTTACCCGGCCGGAGCTCGCCAGAACCCTGCAAAGCAGCAGAACACGGCAGGAACAATTACTCGTAGATGAGCTATTGAAAGAAATTAATAAGGGCGAGCTTGCTGTTTATGGCTGGAAGGAGGTGCAGCGAGCAGTACAGGCTGGTGCGGTAAGAATGATTCTGCTTACGGATGCTTTTATCAGGCAACGACGTCTGGCGGGAAGAACTGGGGCGGGCAGTTATGGAGAAGTAGATGAGCTGCTTAAAGCGGTAGACCGGTTACAGGGCGAGATTCATATAATTTCAATAGAGCATGAAGGGGGAAAAAGGCTCGCGGGGTTAGGAAGTATTGCTGCTTTGTTACGGTATAAAGTAGACTGGTAGAATTTTCGCTTTTGGGCTTGGCCCGCTCCCCACGATCACTCCGTTAACCCCAATTCAGTACTCTAATCTATATTGTGCATAACCACAACCTTTTAATAGTAGTTATAGTTACTGATAGCCAAGTAACAAAAGGGATTTATAAAAAGAGGGGGGTTTGAGACCATGATCGTAAAAGAAGAATTGTTAAGCAAACTGCGACGGTATTTTGACCTCAACCTGTACGAGGTCAAGCTGTGGACGGCCCTGTTAAGCCGAGGCGTTTCTACCGCGGGAGAACTTTCAGACATTGCTGATGTTCCCCGCTCCCGGAGTTACGACGTCCTGGAATCGCTGGAGAAGAAGGGTTTTGTGGTGATGAAGTTAGGTAAGCCGATTAAGTATATTGCCATCCCACCAGCTGAAGTTGTCGATCGCGTCAAGAAGCATATGAACGTGGTGGCGCAGGAAAAAGTTAAGCGCCTGGAAAGTACCAGAGGCAGCCCGTTAATGGCCGAGCTGGAATCGCTGCATAGCACCGGGATTAACTTAGTTGATCCTTCGGAGATGACCGGCGCAGTTCGTGGCCGGAATAACCTGTATAACCACCTGGACTACCTAATCAAAGAAGCTAAGAAGTCCATCAACGTGGTCACGACAGAGCAGGGCTTCATCCGTAAAGTGGAAGGCCTGCGGGGCAGCTTAGAGAAAGCGAAACGGCGAGGAGTACGGGTAAGAGTATCGGCACCATTGACGAAAGATAACCGCAAAGTCCTCGATTTATTGAAAGGGATTGCGGAAGTCAAGCACAACGACTCCATGGATGCCCGCTTTGTGACTGTAGATGGCAAGGATGTCGTGTTCATGACCATGCATGATAAGGATGTGCACCCCAGCTATGATTTAGGGGTCTGGGTGAAAGCACCGTACTTTGCGAGTACGATGGATGCGCTGTTTAACAGTGCCTGGAATAGTGGGAAATAAAGGATTTCCCTTTTTTTTTTAATTTTCTTTTTATTCTTCTTATTTTTCACGACGCCCAAAGTTTTATAAGGGGAAAACTATTCTTCTTCGTCTTATGGACCTTCAAAGCCTGATTGCTAAACTCCATCCTTTGGAACGAGCCATTCTGCCGCTGCTGCTGAGAGAAAATACGTTAGCCGGCCTTACTGTTGCCAGCAAACTTCAGGAAGTGGAAGTTGTCCGGGCCCTGCAATGGCTGGAAAATAAGCAGGCCGTAAAATTGGCGAGTACGACCACTAAATTCGTCACTCTGGACAAAAATGGCTTAATCTATAAGCTGCAGGGCCTGCCGGAACGGCGCCTGCTGAAGGTGTTAACCGATAGCTATCAGCCGCTCAGCTTGCTGGCAAAACAGGCTAACCTGACGCCGGAAGAAGTACAGGCTTCCCTGGGCGCTTTAAAACGTAAAGTGGCGATCGAACTGACAAAAAAGGAATTAACTACAAGAGGATTAACTACAGGAGAATCAACCACCGGAACTGAATTAATGGCTAAATTAGGAGTACAGGGTCAGAAACTTCTCCGCGAGCAGCTGGCGGAAGAAAAATTTTTGGGTAAGAATTTTCCCCTAGCCATAGAGAAGTTGACAGAAGTTGACCAGTTAGCGCTGGCAGAGCTGCAGAAGCGCAAAGAAATCGTAAAAGTAGAGGAGCGAAAGCTCGTTACGATTCAATTGCTGCCGTTGGGAAAGCAGTTAGCCCAGGCTAAGATTGAGCAGAACGTGGTCAATCGGCTTACTCCGGCAATGCTAAAGACGGGTTCCTGGAAGAAACAGCAGTTCCGGGCCTATGACGTGGAAATCAATGTGCCTACCATTTTTGGCGGAAAAAAACATTTTGTCACGCAGGCCGTGGAATATGCCCGGCAGATCTGGCTGGAGATGGGTTTTAAAGAGATGACCGGAAATTATGTGGGCACTTCCTTCTGGAACTTTGATGCGCTGTTTACGGCCCAGGATCATCCGGTGCGGGAATTGCAGGATACTTACTATTTAGGCGAGCCGGAAAAAGGAAAATTGCCCGCGGAAAAATTAGTTAAGGCCGTGCAGGCGATGCATGAGCACGGGGGAACTATCGGCAGCACCGGCTGGCGATACCGCTGGGATCGGGAAGATGCCCGGCGCAAGGTGTTACGCACCCACACCACCATCTTAAGTGTTCAGACTCTTGCTTCTCTCAAAAATACGGATCTGCCGGCAAAATTCTTTGCCATCGGTAAGGGATTCAGGAACGAGACGGCCGACTGGAGCCACTTGTTTGAATTTAACCAGACGGAAGGGATTGTGATTGATGAACAGGCCAACTTTTCGCATTTATTGGGATACCTGCGTGAATTTGCCCGGAAGATGGGTTATCCTAAAGTCCGCTTCCGCCCCGCTTTTTTCCCTTATACCGAACCTTCCGTTGAAGGTGACATTTACGATCCCGTTCATAATAAATGGGTGGAGTTCATTGCCGCGGGCATATTCCGGCCGGAAGTGGTCGTGCCCTTGTTAGGGAAGGATGTTCCGGTCTTAGCCTGGGGCCCGGGAATAGACCGGATGATTACCAACTCCTATGGCTTAACTGATATCCGGGACCTATACAAGAACGATGTTAAACAATTACGGGAGATGCCGGTGTGGTTGAAGTAAATGAGGTAAAATAGAGGCTAAAATTAAAATGGTGATTATAACATGAAAAGGGTGATTATAGTTCATGCCTGGGATGACCATCCTAAGAGTAATTGGTATCCTTGGTTAAAGAAAGAGTTAGAAAAGATAGGATTTAAAGTTATAGTTCCCATCATGCCCAATACCTCTAAACCAAAAATAAAAGAATGGATTTCTTATTTAAAGAAAGTAGTGGGCAGGTTAGATAAAGAAACTTATTTTGTGGGGCATAGTATTGGATGCCAAACTATTCTTAGATATTTAGAACAGGAAAATTTCCGCAGCAAAATTCCCGGGATACTATTTGTTGCCGGATGGTTTAAGTTGGCTCATTTAGAAGGTAAAGAAGTTAAGAAAATTGCCCAACCCTGGTTAAAAACATCTATTAATTTTACTAAAATTAAACCGAAGATAAGCAAATTAACCGTCTTTTTATCCAGTAACGAGCCTTATGGTTATGTAGAAGAAAATCAAAGAATCTTTAATGAAAAATTAGGGGCAAAAATAGTAATAATGAAAAATAAGGGCCATTTTACTTCCGCTGACGGCGTGGATAAATTATTCAACGCCTTAAACTCCATTAAAGAGATGATGACCTGATGCCCCCACTCCATTAAAGCGAGGATTATCCCATGCCCACCATCACCCTCAACAAAAGTGTACTGGAGAAATTAGTAGGCAGGAAACTGGCCCTGGAGCAGTTAAAGGATCGCATCTCGATGCTGGGCACGGACTTAGAAAAGATCGAAGGCAATGAAATTGTGGTGGAAGTCTTCCCTAATCGCCCCGATATGCTATCGGAGCAAGGTTTTGCCCGGGCCTTAAGCTCGTTCATTGGGAGTAAGACGGGGTTACGCAAATATGTTGTCAAGAGAAGTGGCCTGAAAGTAGTGATCGATAAATCCGTTACCATGCGCCCCTACACCATGTGCGCCCTGGTAAAGAACCTGACCTTCACGGACGAACGGATCCGTGAACTGATGCAGATTCAGGAAAAACTGGCTTTAACTCACGGCCGCAACCGCAAAAAATCTGCTTACGGCATCTATCCGGCAGATAAAATTACCTTTCCCGTCACTTATATCGCTCAAGAACCAGGGAACGTGCTCTTTAAACCTCTTGGATTCAACGAATTTATTCCCGCAGCCCGCGTCATAGAAGAGCATCCTAAAGGAAAAGCCTATAATCATTTAACCACCGGCTGGACTAAGTTCCCCTTCTTCATTGATGCCGCTGACCAGGTACTGTGCATGCTGCCGTTTACCAATTCGGAAGATACCGGCAAAGTTGATGAAACAACCAAAGAAGTGTTTATTGAATGCACGGGCACGGATTTAAATAATGTCACCATCGCCCTGAATATTATTGTCACCATGCTTGCGGATATGGGTGGGGAGATCTATAGCCTGGAAATGGTGTGCCCGGATAAAACGATTACTTCTCCGGATTTAACGCCCCGAAAAATGAAACTGAATATATCCTCTATCAACCAGCGCCTTGGTCTCACGCTGACGGAAAAACAGGCCGGGCAATTACTGGAACGCATGGGCTATGGTTATGAGCAAGGGTCAAAGAATGAAAAAGGACTAGGAAAAAGTACTGGGCTAGGGAAAAGCACCATTCTCATTCCAGCTTATCGGGCGGACATCCTGCATCAGGCCGACCTGATGGAAGATATTGCTATCGCCTATGGTTATGAAAATTTTAAAGAGGAAATTCCTAATGTCGCGACAGTAGGCGAGGAAGCGCTCTCCGAGAAACGCGCCAGGAAAGTGCGGGAGATTCTTATCGGACTAGGATTATTGGAAGTAAAAAATTATCATCTCGCCACCAAAGAGGAATTGAATGGGAAGATGAACCTACCGGAGGAAAAGCCAGCAAAGATCATTCCGCTGAAGAATGCTTTGGGAGATTACAATCATCTCCGTAATTCCTTGCTGCCCAGCCTGCTGAAGAATCTGGCGGAGAATCAGCATCATGAATATCCCCAGAACCTGTTTGAGATCGGCAGAACCTTTGTTCCCGGGGGGAAGACGGAGACCGGGATCACCGAAACGGAGAAGCTTGGCCTGGTTCTCAGTCACGAGCAGGCGGATTTTACCCAGATTAAGCAGGTAGTGGAAGCATTGATGAGATCATTAGGGTTAACGGCTACGATTAAGGAGAGCAGTCATCCCAGTTTTATCGAAGGGAGGATGGGAAAAATTGTGCTGAATGGAAAAGAGAGAAAAGAAATCGGAGTTATCGGAGAATTTCATCCGCAGGTGTTAACAAATTGGGGGCTAGCCATGCCCGCAGTAGGGGCGGAGATAGAGTTGGGGTTATTGTAAGCGACTGTCTCCCCCACCCGAGCCGCAGGTGAGATTGAAGACAGAGCCAGGTGAAAGCATGGTCAAATCGAAAGCCAAAGGTATCCAAGGCGAACGCGAGTTAGTTATTGCCTTCAATGAAGCCGGTTGGAGCTGTGTACGAATTGCGGGATCAGGCAGCTCCCATTATCCTGCACCGGACATCCTGGCGGGCAACGCCCAGCGAAGAGTAGCCATCGAATGCAAAGTCACTAAAGACCACAAAAAATATTTTCCGGATGAAGAAGTAGAGCAATTGAAAGCTTTCTCCCAAAAATTTGGTGCCGAGAGTTGGATTGGCCTGCGCTTCCCGCGCCAGCCCTGGTATTTTGTCCTGCTGGAAGACCTCGAAAAGACCGGCAATTTATGGGCGATTTCCCAGGAAGCAGCGCAACGGAAAGGGTTGAAGATGGAAGAGCTGACGGAAAAAGTCTAATTATTCAGAATAGTGAAGCACAGGCGGCGCCCTCGCTTCAAATTTCATTCTTATTCTGAATATCCTTCTGCCGCAGAGCCCGATGATGGTGCAGGAAACGATGGATCAGATTTTTATGCAGGATCGACTCAATGATCAGGATGAGCAAAAACAACACCACGGCATAGGCAACTAAGATCAGCCCATCAACCCAGACCTCAGCCAGCGAAGCGTTAAAAATAAAAATTTCCCGGATGATTTTCTCAGCCAGGACAAATGGATTAAATTGCGTCACTTCCCGCAGATTCGGCGAGATGATCTCTAACGGAAGAACTGCTCCCGACAGGAATAGCATCAAGCTGCCGAGAGCGATCGCTCCCAGAACGGCGGTCTCTTCCGAGGCCAGCAGGTAGCCCAAAGCCATGCCTAAAAATGTGAAAGTAGAAGCTGCCAGAAACAGGATCAGCGCTAGCGGCAGCAGCACCGGCCAGGTTTCTGGCAAAAACAACAATGAAATACCTAAAATAACGATAATTTGCACCACGACCAGAATTAGGCAGGTTAAATAAATGGATAACACAAATGTCGCTTTCTTCACCGGTAGGAAATAGTTACGTAAAAAAGCCGGGCTATTCTTTTCCATCAGCACCAGGATTGTCCCTAACAGGAGGGAAGTGAACATAACCACCACTACCAGCAACGTGGGAAAACTGTAATTGAGATACGTCCCTTCCTTGCTTACTTTTTTGATTGTAGTGACAATCGGCAGAGCGATGGTGCCGGCATCAGTAACTGTCAGGGAGGATAAAGTAGTCTGCAGATTGCTGAGAGAGGATTCAATAGTGGACAGCGTGGCTACCGTCTCCCCTAACGTGCTGCTGGCAGTATTGAGGTTAGAAGCGCTTCTCCCTACGCTTTCGGCAGCAGCCTGTAACTTATCCCTGGCTCCTACGACATCAAGCTGCAGGGAAGAAATCAGCGTCAAAACTTTTCCTAAATTGATTTCGCCAGTTCCTGACACCAGCGCTTGGGCGAGAACCAGCTTTTCCTGCACTCCGGTAAGCGCGGCTTCCACCGCTGCTGTATCTGAGGCATTGAGATCAGCAAGGGCATCGTGTGCTTCCGCCACTTTACCTAAACCTTCTTCCAGCGCCGTGCTCAGGTTTTGCTTAAGAATATCTGCCACCGTAAGATCATAGTTTATCTCTGGGAAAGTCAGATCTAATCCGGTCAAGGCTCCGCGGGCCGATTCCGTCGAGGAAGAAGCGGAAGAACTTTTCTCTTTTGCGGAGCTTACCGCACTTTGTTCGCGGGAGGCAGTTTCTTTCGCGGCGTTAAGCACTGACAATAACTCCGAGCTCAGCTGCTGGGAGATCTCCTGTGCTTTAAAATTGATCTTGCTTTTTAGGGTTTCTTGGATCATCCAGACCAAATTAATCCGACTGGGATCAACATAAAAGGTAATTTCGGCCGGGGCATTGCCCGCAAGCTGAAACTTTTCCGGCAGAGCCAGGCAGGCGTGCACGGCTCCCGCTTTCATGTCGGCAACACAATCGTCTATCGCTTGCTCTGCTGACTGTTCCTCGGATTGTCCCGATGATTGCTCATATTTAATAATACGGAATTCCTGCTCCTGCAGCAACGAGATCACGGAACTAACCTCCTCCCCAAAACTGGGGGCATAAATTCCGATGTTCAATCCATACCGCGAAGAACTGTTATACGCCAGCCCCAGCACGAGAACCAGCAGCAACGGGCCCAGAAAGACAATCAGGGAGGAGGCTTTCGCCCGTAACAGCAACTTAATGTTTTTTTTCACCAACAGCAGCAGGGAATTCATTGTTCAGTTTTAATTGGGTAATCCCGTTTTCGCGGTGATCTGCTCAAAGATTTCCGCCAAGGACGGCTTGCGCATGTCCAGGTCATGAATGTAGAGGTTTTCCTCTTGAATGAAAGTAAGCAGGCTTTTCATGGTTTTATCGATATCCACCGGGTAGACGACCAGCTTGCTGCCCTGGTCAACTATCTTTTTAATCGGCAAGGTCTTGAGGATCGGCAGCACTTTCTCTTTACTCTCACCAGGACGAAGATTGATGGTGAAATAATCTTTCAGGAAAGGCTTTTTGACTTCATCGATCAGCCCATGGCTATGCAGATGGCCTTGATGGATAATCGCCACTTTATTGCAGATGCTTTCGACGCTGTCGAGATGGTGGGAGGCGAGAATAATGGTTACCCCTTGCTTGTTGACTTCCTGCAGCAGCCGCAGTCTGCGCTTGAGCAGCATTTCATGGCCGCCCCAGTACGCGATCATGTAGCCGAGCGCAAACAGATAAACCGGGCGTATCAGCGTGCGGTTGAGTTCGAACTCGTTACCCGTGGGTG
>JBBSWG010000069.1:0-37254 GCA_038046425.1 Nanobdellota archaeon | reverse complement strand
GTTGCAGATTGGCATTCAATATGCTACCACCGGCGACTTTGTGCATAAAGGCATCTCCCTGAAAGGCGGCTCGACGATCACCATTACCGATACCTCTAGCAGCATCCAGGAACTTCAACAATTCCTGCAATCTCGTTTTCCTCAAGCCGAGATGGAAGTACGTACGATTGGCTCAGCGGGCGACCCAATAGCAATCGCCATAGATTCTGACGCTCAGCAGAATGAAGAAATTGAAGCTCTGCTCGCCGCGCTGCAGGAGAAAGTTGACACTCGGGAAGTGAGCGTGGAAATCGTTGGCTCATCATTGGGAGAGAGCTTCTTCCGGCAGACCGCAAAGGCTTTACTCGTGGCCTTTATCCTGATGGGAATCGTCGTCTTTATCAATTTCCGCATTCCCGTGCCTAGTTTAGCCGTAATTGCCGCGGCCTTTTCCGATATTGTAGTTACTCTGGCAATATTCAACCTTACGGGAGAAAAATTAACTTCTGCCGGCGTTGCCGCGTTCCTGATGTTAGTAGGCTATTCCGTTGATACTGATCTGCTGCTCACCAACCGCGTGCTGCGCCGGGAAGGGCTAGTCATGGATAAAATCTACAGTTCGATTA
This sequence comes from Nanobdellota archaeon, assembly GCA_038046425.1. Taxonomy (GTDB): domain Archaea; phylum Nanobdellota; class Nanobdellia; order Woesearchaeales; family GW2011-AR9; genus JAHFRS01. Next base: position 36,649 of record JBBSWG010000069.1, on the reverse strand, counting down.
AAACTGGCTTGACTATGACCCTGACCACTTTAGCGGCAGTTCTGGTAGCCCTGCTGCTGGTGAACAATGAAGTGGTAAAGCAAATCATGCTGATATTGTTTATTGGTCTCATTGCGGACATGTTCATGACCTGGATCCAGAATGTGGCGATTATTCGCCTTTATTTGGAGCGAAAAGGGAAGAAATAGGAATTTTGACCTTATGGTGCTAAACAAATACCAAAAAACCAATACCACCAACCGAAATCAATAAACGAGACCCACCATGAACACCACAAAACTCAAAGAGATCTTCACCAACTGGCGCGTCTTGTTACTGCTGGCTTTCCTGCTCTTTGCTTTGATTGCCATCCAGCCGCAGATTCAGGGCAGTGAAGGGGTGAGCATCCGTAATGTGCTCAGCAATTCTACGGCGGCTAATGCCGGCGTGGTTAATCCCTCACCAAAGTTAACTCCTATCCAAAAAGAGCGGGTCCTCTCCATTGAAGGGGAAAAGATTGGTTCCCTTGCTGATTACGAGAACATCATCCAGATGCTGAAGCCGAACACGACCATCCGTCTGGAAACCAACCAACGTATTTATACGCTGCATACGGACGCTCAACAGCCCGCTAACGTAGGATTACGCCTAGCCGAAGCGCCTTTCTCCAATCTCCGGAAAGGATTGGATCTTGAAGGTGGGACGAGGGTTCTGTTAGAGCCCGCTGAGGTAATTTCGGATGATGATTTAGACATCACTATTGCCAGCCTGCAGCAGCGGCTAAATGTGTATGGGTTAAGTGATGTCGTCGTAAGAGCAGCAGCTGACCTTTCGGGTGAAAAATTCATCCTGATTGAGATTGCGGGTGTTACGGAAGAAGAAGTTAAGCAACTACTGGCCAGCCAGGGTAAGTTTGAAGCAAAAATCGGTAACGAAACCGTTTTCTTTGGCGGAAAGAAAGACATTACCTATGTCTGTCGAAGTGCAGACTGCGCGGGAATTGATCCCCGGCGGGGTTGCGGCCCGGCTGGAGAAGGCTATGCCTGCAGTTTCTTCTTTACCATTACTTTGAGTCCAGAAGCAGCCGATCGTCAAGCTGAACTGACTAAACCGCTTACCGTTATCCGAGAGGGGGGTGAGGGCTACCTGAGCCAGGATTTATACATGTTCCTGGATGACAAAGAAGTGGATAAGCTGCGTATCGGAGCCGAGCTGAAAGGACGGGCAACCACGAGCATCCAGATCTCTGGTTCAGGAACGGGGGCAACGCAAGCGGAAGCAGTCACCAACACCTTACAGAACATGAAACGGTTGCAGACTATCATTATTACCGGCAGCCTGCCCACTAAGCTCAATGTTGTGAAATTAGACACGATCTCGCCTTCCCTGGGCCGGGAATTCGTCAGTAACATTTTCCTGGTTGGCGGCATCGCTTTGATAGCGGTCATTGTCGTCGTGCTGGTGCGCTATCGCCATCCCAGGATTGTGTTGCCCATGGCCTTGACGTTGATCGCTGAAATTGTCCTGCTCTTAGGTTTTGCCGCGTTAGTGCGCTGGAATCTGGATTTAGCGGCGATCGCCGGGATTATCGTCATGACGGGAACAGGAGTTGATCATCTCATTGTTATCACGGATGAAACCTTGAAGGGCGAGACGATCGGTGACTGGAAACGCAAGATCAAGAATGCCATGGCCATCATCATTGGCGCTTATTTAACGACCTCTTCTGGCATGGTGCCGTTATGGTTTGCCGGTGCCGGCCTGTTAAAGGGTTTCGCTTTCACTACCATTGCCGGCCTGACCTTTGGGGTGTTGATAGCCAGGCCGGCGTATGCGAAAATAATTGAGATTCTGTTGAAAGAATAGAGAACAGTTAACGAGAGCAAATCATGGAATCTCATCATCCCCATAACCACACCCAACTAAAAGCGGTGCTGTTGATGGCCTTCTGCACCCTCTTCACCTCCGGCGGGCAGATCTTGTGGAAATGGGGCATGAAGACGATTGATTTTAGTCAGCTGATAACCTTTCTTAACTTTCCTTTTCTGCTGGGGTTTGTGTCCTACGGTATTGGAGCAGCATTGATGATCCTCGCCTTAAGAAAAGGCGAGCTGAGTTTAGTCTATCCTGTCGCTGCGACCAGTTATATCTGGGTCAGCCTGATTTCGCCGCGGCTTTTTCCTACCGATATCATGAATGCCTGGAAATGGTCTGGCGTGCTGGTCATTTTACTCGCCGTCAGCATTTTAGGCTATGGCGGTTCACGGCATGTGCCCGCAGAGCGCGGCGAAGAGAAAGGTGAGGACAGAAAAGAGAAGCAAGAGGTGCCGCATGGTTAACCCACTTGTCTTTCCCATCATCCTGGTTGGCTCGGTTATTGGCTCATTCGCCAACCTCTTGGTGAAGATCGGAGCCAACAAGTATTCCTTCTGGCGGCTGTGGAGAAGCAGCTATCTGTGGGGTGGACTGGTATTGTATGGCTTATCAGTTTTAGCCTATGTGTTGGTGCTACGGTTCGAGGAATTAAGTGTGATCTATCCGCTGGTGAGCATGAGTTACATCTGGACCACTATCTTTTCCATAAAATATCTAGGCGAGAAGATGAATAAGTGGAAGTATATCGGCTTGATTGGCATCATCCTGGGCATTGTGCTGATCGGCGTGGGGAGTTAGGGGGGAAGATCTAGACTATCAGCAATTCAAAAGAAGTGGATCATGGTTGCTGATGAAGAATTCCTGAATCAATTGCTCATACTTTTTACTCACTTTCAATCCTTCCCGGGGAAAGCAATTAAAATATTGCTCCCAGGCAAAGCGTTCATCCAAAAAAATGACGGCCCCTTTATCCGTTTCAGAACGAATGCATCGTCCTGCACCTTGAATACACTTAATCATGGCCGGATAAATGTAACCATATTCTCGGCCCTGGCCAAATTTCTGCTCGTAAAACGCAATCAGGGCATTGCTGTATAAATCTGGTCGGGCTAATGGTAGGCCCACGATCACCACGCCATTCAGGAAATCACCCGGCAGATCTATCCCTTCGGCAAAGTTGGCTCCCACCACTCCCAGCAGGAGGGCACCAGAGGCATTATACGATTTAAATTCCACTAAAAAACGCTCTTTTTCCTCTTTACTCAGATTATTTTTCTCCCACAGGATTTTTTTGGGAGCGATGATATGCCGGCCAATGCTGGCGCTTAAATTATAAGAGGGAAAAAAGAAGGCCACATTACCGGGAATAAGCGCTGCTAACTCTGAACATTTCTGAGCGATGTTTTTGTACATCGCTTCACCACGAAGGCTATACTTCGTTGTCGTTTCTGGAATGATCAGGCTTAACTTATTTTCTGCAGGGAAGGGGGAAGGATATTCCCGCTCCTGGGCTCGTTCACCGATACCTAACAGGTCTTTATACATGAACGTCGGCTTTAAAGTCCCGCTCATCACCACCCCGGCATGGACGCGTTCAAAAATATTCTTGGTGATAAGGCGGGGATCGAGACAGGAGTACGTTAAGGCGAAGAAATTATCCATCTTTCCCTGTTTCTCAGCGAAGATACGGACATAGCCATCATCGTCCCCTTTCCAGGATTCCAGGAAAGCCGCAATCCCGCCCAGAAAACTTTTCTTCTGCTGTTCGCGGATGTTTTCCGCGGCAATATTCAGCTCGTTAATGAGCTCGTCGTAATCGCTTTGAGTGTATGATCTCACCTTCTCCAGTACATCCTCTTTCTTCACCAGCAATTCCTTTCTTTCCGGGGGAAGGACGGCAGCAAATTCCAATAGTACCCGGTTAATCTCCTGCAGCCGACCGAGCAGTTGCCGGTACTGAAATTTTCGCGCTTCCTGAATGCCATTCTTCAGCATGAACGTCGTCAAGGAACTGCTCATCAGGTCCATCACTCTGCCGGGCAGGTTATGCCCTTCATCAACGATCAGGATGACCTCTTCCAATTCCAGGTTTATCTTGGTGAACAAGGTATTCTGGACATGAGGATTGAAGATGTAACTGTAATCACCGATAATCACTAAGGCTTTCTTGGCCGTTTCCAGGGCAATTTCATAGCTGCACATTCTTGCAGCCTTGCTGATCTCCATGATCTCTTCATTAGAAATGATGCCGGCCTGCCCGATTCTCGTGAGAAGCTGTTTCGCTTCCACCTGCAGGCCTTTATTTTTGGTGCGGGCTCGATTATAAAATTCACATTCCCCCTTCTCGACAACCGCTTTACAATATTCAAAGAATTCATGAGCGTAAAGACCTTGCACGTCCTGGCTGCACATCCAGCGCTTGCCGATTAAATCCGCGCAGGTAAACTCCTGCCGGCTTTTCTCTTTCATCAGCTGGAGCGTGTCCAGGGCAATTTTATGCTGCGTATGCCGGTTAGTGAGGAAGAAAACGCGCTTTTTTTTCTCCAGAGCATGCTGGACAGCTACCGTTAAAGCCGCTGCTGTTTTTCCCAGTCCAGTAGGCGCATGCGCTAAGAGAATTTTCTGTTCAGAAAAAGCGCTCTGCAGATCCTGCAGCAGCTGATCCTGGCTGGGGCGGATGGTAGCATGGGGGAAGAAAGAGGGAAAAGCAGTCATTCTTTTGCCAGAACTACTTCTTCTTCAAAAAGGTATCCGTTTACGAAGAGGGATTGCTGCCCATCTCAAGCCCCCAATAAATTTACTTCTTACTAATAGTAAAGTTTATAAAGACTTACCTATTAAACAAGGGCATGAAATCAAAATCCGTTGCCCAAAAAGTCGTCGCCGACGACGGATTGGATATTTACTATTGGACAACCTGGCGAAAAGAACTTACCCAAAACTTCAAGATTCTCCATCCCGGCTCTTCAATGAACCATAGTTCACTGGAATCGCTAGAGCAAGGCCTGCAGGAGCAAGGGCATCCTACTCTCGTCGTTGATCCACGAGGATTTGGCCATTCACAGGCGCTTCCTATTGCTTTTCCGAGACTGCTTCAAGCAAACTTCTCTTCCACGTCTTTAACCGCGTTTTACGCTATACTGAATATCTGGGAAGTGTCGGCACGGGATTAGCCCACCTCCTGCGAGGAGAATTTCGGAGTTATTCCGACCAAGCTCACCAAAAGTCAGACTTTGGCGTATGGCTTTCTATCGTGGATGTTCCGTTTCGAGAGATTAAAGCGCATGCAGCATTGAGATAGTGGAAGGAACACACTCTTTACCAATACTTGTTCCCGAGAAGGTGCTGCGTGTAATGCCGAGGTATAAACAAGGAGTGAATTCGAGAACAGGAAACGGGAAGAGGTAGTAAAGCTTCAGCATCAACTTCGATAACGAAAACTTACCCCCAAATCCGTAACCTTTAAATATACCAAGTGTAATCTAGCTATCCGAACAGATAAATGTTTAAATATAAGTTACAAGCGTGGGACGACTGGGGTGGAGATGATTTAGGAGAGGGGGTGTCTAACCTTGGGTAAAAACAAAGCGATTTTTGACGTCTTTTTCCGGGAGAAGCCGGCCCTGATGCTGGTCGGCTTGAAAAATGCCGATGCTCAGGTGTATGCGAGCGTTTTAGCAAAGCAAATTGACTGCACCTATAGCCATGTGGTGAAGATTCTGCAAGAGATGCAGAAGGCTGATTTAATCAATTTCAAGAAAGAAGGCCGCCTTAAACTGCTAGAATTAACCAGGAAAGGCCGGGAAATAGCTTCCAACATTGAGAATATCCGCACGGCCTTGTAAGAGAGGGTTTTGAGTGGTCTGTACTCATCTATATGAACTGCGTCAACCTCAACATCGCTTCAAAACCCTCTGGCGTGGGGTACGGTGGTTCTGCTAAACCCGCCTCTGTTAAAACCGCTTCTGTTAATTGGTTGTGAGTTAATGGTGTTGGTTTTTTACTTGTCCCCCCGTTCCTCTGCCAGAGAATTTTCAGCAGAAAATTCTCTATTCACACACAGCGAGAATTCTGTTCCCGGATTCTTACAGAGATCAGTGGTAGCAGAAATGCGGTCATCGCAATCTTCCTGTTCAGAGCAGGCGATGCGGCAGGCCCGGCCGATTTTTTCCGCACAGACCGCTAGAGGGACAGGACAATTCGCTCCAGTACAGGTCGCTACTGCTGCGCCGGTAATGGTGGGCGTCAGGCTCGGCCGCAATAGATTTCCCAAAGTAAAGCCGGCCGTTTGGGCGACTAATAGTCCGGCCACAACGGTCAAGCTAAGAAAGATAACAATAACTAACGTCATCTGAAGCTTATGATCCATTCTCTGGAAGAACATACAGGGAGATAAAAAGGTTTTGGTGATTTTCGGCAGAAAATCACTCCAGATACATCTTCAGCTTCTCCGGATCAAGCCTCCAGTCGGCAGCTAATGTTGCGTGACGCTTATGGTACTTTACCAGCCGGCGCAGCTTGGAATCGGTCAACAGCAGCCCGCGCTTGGCGGTCTCGTCATGTCTATTCTTTTCCAGATGAGCTTTGATATCGATCATTCTTCGGATCAACGCCGTTACCTCTTCAGGCAATTTCCGGCGCACTTTGCTTTCTTTAAGGATAGTGCCGATCTTCTTCCCGGTAAGCGCTTTCACACTATTGATGCCATAATTGTCCCGCAGCAGCGTACCGATCTCCGCACTGGTTTTTCCGGCTTTGGCGTACTTAACGATCAGCTTTTCCACTTCTTTGCCCTGGTAAGGTGTCCAGGCAGGAATGTGCTTCAGGGGCTTCTTGCTGCCGCTCTTGCCTTTCGCGCGGGAATGCATGCGGGCCATGGTTAGTGTATGTTTGTTGGTGTTGTTGATACTCTCGTGCTGCAGCTGCTTTAGGGGGCGTCTTTAAAAATATTGTGTTTATTTGTAATACTTCACTATCCTGGAGCGGCGGGCGGGCTAGGCCAAGATGGCGAGGCGAGACCCGGCCATTTGTAAAAAGAGGGACTTAGGTGCTCCACGAGGAGAGAATAAAGCGAATATTTGACGAAGAAGGATTCGCTTGGAGCACTCGCCTCGCCGCAGACTTACCAGAGCTCGCCTCTGGCTCGCTCACGTCGGCGCCCGCCCGCCGCTTCCTATGAAGCGCTCCCAGCATCTTCAAAACTCTTGATGTGTTTCCCGAAGATAAAGATTCGTGAAGCAGGAGATGGTATAGCCCAGATGCTGGGAGCAGTCCAACGGTTGCTAGCATGAAGAACTCTGAGAGGAAGAAAGCCCTCGAAGATCTCATCCGTAGGTAAGAGTTCTCCCATCGAGAATTTTTCAAAATTCCTCCCAAAACTTTATAAAGTAGCCACTCTAAAATAGGTTTAGGTAGCAGTGGCAGAAAGCTTTCGCAAATCAAGGCCGTTAGCTCGTTCCCAAAAACAACAAATTTTGGGGTGAGCGCAGCGAGCCCCAAAATTTGTGAGGAAAGTCCGCCCACCCGTATCGGCGATTTCGCAATGGAATCAATGGTACACTATGGCCACTCCCTCAGGGAGACGGGGAAAGCCCGTGCCTCTGGCGCAGCAACGACACGTCCTGCTGAATGGGATGATTGATGGCGAAGTCTCTTGCGAAAGAGATGAGTTAACCCCTTGACGTCTCAGCAGGGAACGATGAAACGGCGAATGCTGGCCGGTGCAAGTTCATGACGAACGCTTAGTAGAATGCTTTCACAGATCATCGGCATTCCTTAGGAATGCTTTGGGTCTGACCGAAGGCGGCTTAGGCCACTCTACCTTTTTTCTCCGTAAACTATTTAAAAGACCCCTTAAATTAACGAGAACATGGCCGACGACAGAGTTCGCTTACCCTCCGGACAGGGCGGCTTAGTCCGCTATACCGATGAAGCGGTCTCCAAGATTATGCTCTCGCCGGGCACGGTGATTGTGCTCTGTGTGGTGCTGGTATTAATTGTTATTTTGCTGCATACCGTAGGGGGAAAGTTTTTTGGCTGACATGAAACTAGAACTCGAAACAATCGTTCTGCTGGTCTTCCTCTTGTTATTACTCTCTTATTTAGTGCTCCGGGTACTGGGGGTACTGTAAAGATGGATTTTCTGAGCCTGTTGTTGAAGGTATTACTGGTAGTATTTGGTGTCGGAACAGTAGTCATCTTTGTCTGGATTTTAGCTGGCGATTCACCATCGATCACCGATTTCCTGGCCATGATGGTTTCGGGGATTGTTATTTATCTCATTCAATCAAATTTTCATCAGGGAAAATTTGAAGGTCAAGTAATCACCTCGTTTGCTCACATTAAGGAAGAATTAACTGATATCAAGCAACGAATCACAAAAATCGAAGAGAAGATTATGTGTCGATGATCTTACGATAGTTATATCACCATGTTCCCCAACCTTAATCCCAGGAAAATGCAGCAGATGATGAAGCAGCTGGGTATCCAGCAAGTCGATATACCGGCCACAGAAGTTGTTATCAAAGGTGAAGAGAAAAATATTATCATCCGCAATCCATCGGTAGCGAAAGTCAACCTGATGGGGCAGGAGACGTTCCAGATTTCCGGCGAGGTTGAAGAAGAAGAAAAAAAAGAAGAAAAAGAGCAGGAAAAAGATTCTTCAGCGGAAATTTCTGAAGAAGACATCAAGACCGTGATGGAGCAGGCCGGTGTCAATAAGGAAAGGGCCAAGCAGGTGCTGGAAGAGACGGAAGGAGATTTGGCGGAAGCGATTGTGAAGTTGAAAAGCAGGTAGTTGTGGTACTCGTTATTGTCGTTCGCTGTCTTTTCCGCCACCCCGCTTCTCCTCCACAGCAATCTTTTTATAATTTGGCCCCCATCACCTTCTGGCATGAACGACCACTTGGACTCGTACCGGCAGGCCCGGCAGCAATATGATACCGCTTTCCATCTTCTTACCGTCACCTATCCGCAGGTCCATGAGCCCCAGCTTCTTCTGGGCGTGGTACAGAACATCTTCAGCTCAATGGAAGCAGCCATGGACACTATTCTCGCTTATGAGCGGCAGTTGCTGTTAGTTCCAGAGTATTCCCAAGAATTCAAAGAGAAATTCCGCCTGTTTCAGCAGAAGCCCATGAGACGGCATAACCTGCCGGCCCATTATGTCCAGCTGCTGTTTGAGCTTAAATTGACGCTGGAACTGCATAAAAAGAGTCCCATGGAATTCCAGCGCGGCGGCCGGATCGTGATCTGCGATAAAAATTATAACCTGCGCACAGTTTCGCCTCAGGAGGTGCAGCGGTACCTGCAGCAGGCTAAGGAATTTCTGGAACAAGCGGAGAGGATTGTGAAAGGACGGTGAGCAAAGCGGGCGTTTATCCTTCCCGCTACTCTTTTAGAGTGGTTTTTGACAGAAAGCCATAAAAAGCCCACCATATTTCCCGCTTCTCCCAGCCCCATGAACGAAACTCCCCAGAACGAAGCCTTCCAGGAATACCTCTTTTCAGCGCATGAAGAGCTGAAGCGCTTAGAGCATATCATTTACGTTAGCTTAAAGTACACCAGAACCGTCGATGTCATTCTGAATGCTTTAAACCGCCTGATCAATGTCTATGATGTCATTATTGAAGCCTTCCTGCTGAAAGCGAAAGAGGAAGGCCTAATGACTAGCCTGCCTAAGAGTCCTGCTCTTCGGGCTACGAGATTAGCAGAGTTGTATCCAGAAGATGCGGAATTACAGAATTACCTGACTTTCTATCATTTCCTGAAGAGTGTGCTGAAATTGCCGCATAGCCGAAGGGAAGAGTATCGTCGTCATGTTACTTTGGTCGTAGAACTGGACAAATCCACAGCGGAGATTGACATTGACAACTTAACGAATTGTGAGAAGTTTGTGCATCGCTTTTTCCATTATGCCCGAAGAAAGATTTTAGGGATTAAAGAGGGAGAAGAAGGAGAAGAGGATTAGGGTATACTCGACACCTGCTCGTAAGCGGCACAATCGAAAAAGTGAGTGATTTTGGGGGGAAGGGCACTATCAAGATGCGAGCTGATAGTGCCCTTCCCCCCCAAAATGGATTGTGCCTGGTAAGCAAAACTATTAAATACCTCTGCTGATTAATAGCTTCATCATGACCCGTTTTATCGCTTTCGTCTCAGGAAAAGGAGGGGTAGGTAAAACTACGGCTGCCATCGCGGTGAGCCAAGCTCTTCATAATCTCGACAAGAAAACTATCCTAATAGATGCCAATTTAGTCACCCCCAACATCGGCCTGCATCTGGGCATACTGCAGCCTAGGAATACGCTCAACCGCTTTCTGCGCAAAGAAAAAGAGTTAGCGGAGATCACTCATGAGCATGAAAGTGGCCTTTCGTTTATTCCGGCCTCGCCTTCCTATACAGAATTCCAGAAGATGGACCCGCAAAAGTTAAGCGAAGTATATGAGCATCTGGATGGAGCTGCTGATTTTGTGATCGTGGATGCGCCCAGTGGACTGGGCTATGAGGTAAGTGAAGTCTTGAAGAACAGCGATGAAGTTTTGCTGGTGGTGACGCCAACACTAAGCTCGGTGATTGACGCCCTGAAAACGATTGAATTAGCCAAAGCACACCATAACTTGGTGCTGGGCGTGGTGTTAAACATGAGCAATAAGGGGAAGCATGAATTGAGTTCAGAAAAAGTGGAAGAAATCTTAGGGCAGAAAATTATTGCCAATATTCCCTTTCACCACAAGGTGCGGAAGGCCTTGCATCGGCAAGCGCCCGTTAATTATTTATACCGCTGGAGCAAGCCGGCCCGGGAATTTAAGAAAGTGGCCCAGCAGTTGTGTATGGAATAAGAACTTATCCTGCTCGGCGTTTAGCAGCATCAGGTCGAACGCCAGCGATACGAACAACGAGGGCGTCGCGGGGGGTTGCCCCCTACGGGGACGCAGCCCCATCAAATTCAACAGCGATGCGTTCGAAGCTGCTAAACGCCACGACGGCGTTTCCGAAATCACCATGGACTACTCTCATTTAAAAGAAAAGGGGTGGAACCTAGCCGAAATAAGCCGAGTCAAGCTAGCTTCTGCTCACAGCGAGCAGTATGATAAGCATTTCTCTAAGATCGTTTTCTGGAGCGCCTTGCTGGTCATTATTTTTGCTAACCTTATTGTGTCGCTGATGCTTATTCCCGTTCTGGTAGCATTAACAGATGTTCTGTTATATGCCACCGTGATTGTTCTTGGTGGTACCATCGGCTTTCTCTATCATTTCCTGATTCGGGACATTGGACATCTCGAACGGAAACATCATCTTCTGGCCGGAATTATCATCCCGCTGCTGGCCCTGGCCAATTTAGCGCTGGTGGTGCTCTGGTCTAATACTTTCATTGGCGATTTAGGCCTGCAGAATCAAGCGCATAATGCCTGGTTGCTGGGCCTGGTGTTTGCCGCTGCTTTTAGTATACCAGCGGCGGTGGGGGGAATACGAAAGAACTTGATTTACCCCTAAAATTACCGAGAACAGGGGTGCAGTCCAAAGAAGTGTTTCTATGAAGCCTCGCTATTGGAACGCAATAATTTGAAATCCATGCTGTTCAATCTCCTCTTTCGACCAGAATGGAAGATTTTTGGTCTTGCCAACGTAAGTTACCCTCTTCTCGATAACCCGGCCGGTATAATTCCTAGTCTGTGGATCCCATTCTTTAAGAACAAGGGTATCTCCCGGCACACATTCAAAGTCAGCTAAACGCAATTCGTAGGTTTTAACTCCCTCCAGGATCTTTTGGAAATACTCCGGCCAGACTTTCTTCTCTATTTTCATGGTTAGTTTTTATTTTTATTTCTCCGGTTCTTTTTTTTTATACGCCCAAAGTTCCCTGAACTGTTCTACGAGGTTTCTCGTTGAATCCAATAGAGGCAGCTGCCGGGCTTCTGCTAGAGTGAACCAGCCATATTCTGTAATTTCATGATTTGGTTCAATGTTGGTACTTTCAACCCGGGCAAAATAACTTTTAAAATGGAATTCTACCGTGGGGTCAGTAAAGTCTGAACTAGCTAACTTAACACTTTCACCTGCCCGATATAAATCAGTTATTTTTATCCCTAACTCCTCACGGATTTCCCTTCTTAAAGCCTCTTCTTCGCTTTCCCCTTCTTCTATCCTTCCTCCCGGCACCAGATAGCCTTTCCATTTTGGCGAAGTCATCAGAAAGATCCTTCCTACATCATCATACAGCACTGCGCCAACACAGGTTTTGATGGGCATGAAGTTTACCCTAAACGTTTGACTTTTTAAGTTTTTTGGAGAAAAATAACCAACAGTTTGTCAAAAAACACGCAACACCAATTTAACCTAGAATTTATATAGTCCAGCCTATTTTTACCAGTTATGATTAGAGGTGATAGATTAAAAGCTCTGCTAGTGATATTTTTGTTATCAGTCCTGGTTTTAGGCTGTTCTAAGCTAGAAGATAATATCACCGGGGATTCTGTTGCTGGTGTTAGCGGTGCTAAATTGTTTAGCTGGAGTTTAGTCCAAAAAATTAAAGATTTATTGAGTAAATATACTATCGACCAGAAAATAGATTTTAAATTGCTTAATAAGGTAAGTCCGGTTTATTCTAATTTGCCCCGCAAGGATTATGTTACAAAAGTTAAAGCCTGGAAAATATACTTGAATGCAAACTTAATTTGAATAAAGAAGTTAACACTTTAAAAAATTATTTTTTGAATGGGAAAAATCAGGAGTGGGTAACGCATTTAGGGGTGTGGGAGGATAAAATTCTTTGCATGGATAGTGATAATCTATTTGAAATAGACAAAGTTCTTGGTAGTACTATCAAACAGCTAGCTGATAAAGTGCGCATTAAACCATTGTTACCAGACGAATTTCAAACATGCAATAATTTTAATGCTATTTTACAACCTTCTTGGCTGGTTATGGACTTTATATTAAATAGTGGAAAATCTTCAATTTACAAGGAACTTCAACTTGCTGAAGATGTTGGTGAAAGATGTAATTTTTATTATCCCAAAGTGAGTTTTCCTTTTGTAACTTGGAATTATTATACTGGTGAATTTGAGATGTATGGTTTATTTTGTGAAAAGAATAAAAAAAATCCAGAATGTTATGCTAGTCATGATCTTTTCTGGACATTTGCATTGAAACCAGTAAATTATGGGGTTGGTTGCTCACTTTCAGAATGGGCGGATACTGGATTTATCTGTGCTGAAGGAATTTCTTTTCAGAGTCCTGGAAAATTATTAGAGGGAGAGCTGATGGGCAGCGATATTGTATACAAAGATAATCAAAATGAATATAAAAGCCCTTTAGGCATCTCCGGAAAAGATATTGTTTTTAACATTCAAAAAGTATGTTCTTTGACGTCTTCTGGAACTGTTGCTGGTAAAGTTGGTGCGGGTATAGGAAAAGATGCTGCTCAAGGTTTGGTAAGTGGCAATGAAATATCTGGCAGTGGTTCTCAAAAATTGAAATCTTCACCTACAGGTTCTGGAATGAACGGATTAGAAGAGCGTTTATCAAACCTTATTTTGCCTCTTCTTCCTTGTGCTGCTGGTTCCTCTGGTAAGGGATGGAGAGAAATTGGGAATGCTATGAAGGTTGGTTGTTCGGCTATAACCGGGGGAGCTAAAACTCCCGGTTCAGGAGCTGAAGATTATGTATCATCTATGTCAGATAGCTTGGGATGCGGATCAAGATTTCCGAAAAATAAACAACCAATTGTTTTTAGCAGCAGATTAACTCAGCATGGTATTTCTGGTCCTAATTCTAAGTCTGGATGCGGCGGATTATCAAAGGAAGGATTTGAAGGAAAAACGACTAAACAGAAACCTTGCGCAGAAATAACTCCCGATTCTAAAGGGTGTGGAAAAACAGTAAAGGATGACAGTGAAGAACAAAAAAGTTTGAAAAGAAATGGGGCTTACGACATTACTGGAAAACGTTCTGATAATGCAAAATATAAAACCTTTGATCAGAAAGATGCCAGGAAGGTTTGTGGTCATAATGATGCGCTTGGTTGTGCTAATATAGACACAAATACTATTTTTATTAGTGACCAAGTGCTTAGTACACCAGATAATCAACCCGTAGAAGGTTCTGGTTCACCTTTTACCTCCTTTAGTGCTGGATTCATTACTAAAGATAGCTATACTCCTAGAGATATAATAAATCATGAGAGAGATCATATTGATCAAAGAACCAGCACTGAAGGAAAAATAAGAATTAATGATGTTTTGAGGGGCGTTGGTGGTGCTGATTTCCCTGGTGAAGACAGTGCTTGTTCTGGTGCTGCTGTTTCTTTATTTGGCAAGTGTATTCCGAATACTGGTCCGAATCTTTTATCTGTAATAGCAGATGCCGACTGGTGCAAATATGCTGCTTGTGAATATTTTGGCAGATCTCCTCCACCCAGCGGAAATGATAAAGCTCCTGATATAGGCGGTCCGGTTCCGGGAGTTAAAGATCCAGCAGGCGGATTGGGAGGAGATACCAGAGATGAAGGCTGGTCTTATGGGGAAACACCGTTATGTGCTGAAAAACTTCTGGAGATGTTTGGAATGATAGATTGTGAAATAAATAGTGGCCAATCTGCGAGCAGTGGGGGAAGTGATGCTAGCTTTTGTGCTCATGGAAGCACTTTTAGTCAGGAAGAAACACAAAATCCAGCAGGAGAAACACAAGACTCACGTTGCGGTTCAGTAGCGTCAGAATTTGAATGTTCTGGTGCAGGATTAGGAATATCAAAAATGAAATCTGTTACAACAGTAGCACCAACAGGGAAGTCTTTGACTAAAAGCTCTTTTTCTTAAATTTAATATATTGAAATTACATCTTTATTTTGATTGTAATTATTTACATCAGAAAGACATTTTCTATTGCTTTTGCATAGCCCCATTACGGTTTCTTTTGCAAATGGAAGTTTTAGGCGCCTCCAAAGCATTCTTACGGCTGGCAGATAAAGTTTATTTTTTACTAGTTCTTTACATTCAGTGTAGGCTTGTTTAAATTCATCTGATTGTTCAATAATCTGTCTTGCTTCTTCTTTATCTCCTTCATACCAGGCCACTTTTCCAGCTTCTAAGTATCTTTTGTCTGCTACAAATTTATCTCTTAGTGCTGGAAGTTCTTCAGCTGGTGTTAATTTTATTAGCTCTTCTAAGGTTTGTGGACTTGCTTCAAAACATTCTCTTGCTTTTTTATTATCACCTAAAAAATAGTATATCCTTCCTGCGCTGGGCGTTCTATTTAATGTTCTTAGGTAATCTGCTGTTTCTAGAAGTATTCTTTTATACTCTTCATCAGGTGTATTATGAAGACAATTTGCAAGAGAAGTATTTACCAATATTAAATTATTTATATCTTCAAATGAAAAATTATTGTGTTGTATTTTATTTATTAAATCATCATGTTTCTGTTTTAATTCATCCATTTTGCATCCTTCATAATTACTATATAAAAAGTCTGGAACTATCTCCAAATTATCTATGTAATATCTGTATTCATCTTCTGCCTCTTGAAATCCTTTGTTATTTATCCCCAGCATGACAATTTTTTTCACTTTTTTAACTCTTTTTGTGGAACTAATTTTGAAAGTTTTAGCTGCTGGTGATCCTTCAGTTTTTTCAGTTTTTGGAGAATTTTTATTAAAATACCAAGAGGCACCAAGAATTCCCGCTAGGCCTAAAGCTGCTAAAAGATTATTTCTTTTTTTCATTGTTTGAAAAATAGGAGGTTGTTCTATATAAACTCTCCTAGTTATTACTACTATAGGTTATAATAACGGGCACTATCCAAAAAGAGAATTATTTGTTGCGGACAGAAATGCGTTCATGACAAATATGACTCTATTCGGAAGAAAGGCGGAGGTAGAGCAATATAAAAAGGTTCAAAACAACTCCAAAAACTTGATTTGCACAGTTATCTATAATGTTTTTATAACATTGCTTTTACTATTGGGAATATAATTTTCTATTTCCCTTTTACATTTTTCATTTTTGCACTTGCTTAATAATGCTTCTTTGTAAAATGGAATTCGGCTAAATTCCCACAGAACAAATATTGCCTTTCTAACGTTTCCTTTATCAATAAAATTACTACAGTTCTCAATTAATTCTTTATATCTTTCAGATTGAGCGATATATTCTCTTCCTTTTTCTCTATCTCCTTGATACCAGGCAATTTTTCCAGCTTCTAAATATCCCCCCCGGGTTAAATATGCTTCTTTTAATTTATTTAGCTCTTCAGGCGGAGTAAATTTAATAAGTGCTTCTAAAGTTAAGGGGTCTTTTCTGAAATTTTTGCGGGCTTTATTTTTATCACCTAAAAAATAATATAGTCTTCCTGCACTTCCATAGCTTCCTCTGTATTCATAGTGTCCTGCCGCTTCTTTTAGTAAATAATCTGATCTTTGTCTATCTAATTTATGCAAACAATTAGCCAAATTAACATCAATATTTATAAGATGGTCAAGTGCTTTCCATAGAATATGCTCGTTGTTTGTCTTTAGCTCAGCAAAGGACTTATGCTCTTTTGTATAACCTGCTGTTAACTTATTAATATCACATTTTTCATCAGTTTTGTAAAGTATTGGCGGGACTATTTCTAAATTGGCTATATAATCCCTAAATTCATCTTTTTCTTCCTGAGAATGCGGTCTTGAGACAATTAAAAATTGCTCTCGAGCTTTTTTATTATTTTTGGCTATGTTTTTATTGGAGGTGACTTCAGTTGCTGGGGATTCTTCAGCTTTTTCAATTTTTGGAGAATTCTTATTAAAATACCAAGAGGCACCAAGAATTCCAGCTAAGCCTAAAGCTGCTAAAAGATTATTTCTTTTTTTCATTGTTTGAAAAATAAAGAGGGATAGTTTTTTCCTATTTTAAACCTCCAGGTTAATATCGGAGCTGCTGATATATAAGCTTTCCTATTTATTACTCCTAAAAGTTAAAACATTGTGAGCCGGCGAAGTCATCAGAAAGATCTTTCCTACATCATCATACAGCACTGCGCCAACACAGGTTTTGATGGGCATGAAGTTTACTCTTAACGTTCCGCTTTTTAAGTTTTCGGGAAAAAAGTTCACAAAGATTTTTATTTCCAAAAAGGTGAGGTGAAGATTGACGTTTAGATTTCCTGATTGAAAAGCTAAAGTATGAATTTTTGGATCATCTTCTCCGCCTTCTTCCTCTTTTCCTGATGCTGCCGAAGGAAAGCCGTTAATTTTTTAATGGTATACTCTTTGAGCTCTCCCGTCAACAATTTTCCTGCCCTATAATCATTATAAATCTTCTGCAACTGGGTATCGTCCGGCTCCAACCCGTACTTGAGCAGCTGGAAGGCTACATCCACTTCCGGATCACCTCCAAGACGACGATGCTCTTCCACTGTCGGTTGTCCTCCCGAGAAAGCATATTTTTTAATCTTCAGCGCGGCCTCTTCCGGCGAGTCCGTTAAGGCAATGAACGAAGTAGGATCAGAGGACGACATCTTATCCCCTTTCAGTCCGGGCAGGAACTTATGATAGGTGGAGCTGAGCTGCAGAAATTTGAATTCTTTGATTCGCTGAGAGAGGTCGCGGGCGAGTCGTAAGTGAGGATCTTGATCTGCTCCCACCGGAACAACTACGGGAATTGGTTTGCCTTCAAACTCTGCAAGTTGTGGATGAAGCATATCAGCAGCTTGCAGTAAGGCCGAAGCCATTTTCCCTGGCGAAATCTCGCCATAGATGGCCTGAAATTCGTTGGCGGTAACATGCCGGGCCAGCATGGCCGCTAGACTATAATAGGCGTTAGCTTTCCTTCCTTCATCTTTCCCTTCCTTGGAGCGCTGCGACTGGAAATAAAAATCACAGTTGGTTGGCTTCAGCCCCAAAGCGATATAATTGATCAGATATTCTTTGATTGCCGTCTCCCGCAGCTCTTTCATGCTGGGCAGGCGGGAATTGTAGGCTTCAATGTCCGCTACCGTCAGATAAATTTTCGCTCCCAGCGATTGATAGAACACGATTTGATCCGCTACCAGCTTATGCCCAAAATGAAATTTGCCGGAAGGCATCAAGCCAGTCATCATCACCACCGGTTTCTTTTGCTCAATTGCTTCCACAATCTGCTTGAAATCCCGATGGGCAAAGATGATGCCACGGCGAAACAGGACATTCTTCTGAAATACGGCCGGAAGATAACGCAACGGCTGCAAGCCAAATTCCTGGATCAGGCGCTCATAGTTGATGGTTCCTTTCACTTCCCAGGGCGTTATGGTAAAAGTCATTTTAAGCAGTAGACGAAAGAGTAAAAGCAAAGTTTATATACTTTTGTATGTCCCACTCTTATTAATATGGTTCTCGAAATCCTGGTCAATCCTACCAAAGTCAAGGGCAAGCCCTGGGAGATGTTTTTCATTGGCGTAGTTTACTCTCTCGTTGGAGTCATGCTGGGCTACTGGGTCTTCCGAAGCCATGTCAGCCTGGTGATGGTCGCTTTTACCAGCATTGCTTCGATTCCCTTTGTACATAGCGCGATTAAAGCCGGGGAAGAACGCGGACAGGGTAAAAAGGAAGGGCAAGAAGAAAGCCTATTCCAAAAATATGCCGGTGTACTGACGATGTTTACCTTCCTTTTCCTGGGATTTGTAGCGGTATTTGTGTTGCTTTTTGTGACGCTGCCTGCTGCTACCGTCACGCACATATTCTCCACCCAGATCAATGCCATCGGGGAAGTGCGTACTTCCGTTGCTGGGAATGTCACTGGTAATTTTATGCAGCATCTTTCTACTTTTACCCATATCCTCTTCAACAACATCAAGGTTCTTTTCTTTACCCTGCTTTTTTCCATCGTCTATGGTGCAGGGGCGATCTTCATCCTTTCCTGGAATGCCTCGGTGATGGGCGCAGCCATCGGCGATGCCATCCGGGAGAAAGTGTTGCACGTAGGGGTACTGGAAGCAGTATCCCTGAGCTTAGCGGGGTATTTCGTGCATGGCATCCCGGAAATCTTTGCCTACTTTGCCGGAGGGCTAGCGGGAGGGGTGTTGTCAGTAGCGTTAGTGCAAAGTGGATTTCAGAGCATCGCCTTACAGAAAGCCTGGAAGGATTGCCTAAACCTGACCGCGTTCGCCGCGTTAACCTTGTTTTTCGCCGGCTTGATTGAAGTGTATATATCACCAACGTTACTGTAAGATAGAAAATACGGTAAGATAGAAGAGAGCAAAAGAGAAACAAATAAAAATCCCCACAACCAAATGAAACAAAAAATAAAACAACAGGCAAAACGATATCGGCACCAGCATTGGCTGGATAAGAGTCTGGATATGGTGTTGGTAAGTGGTGTCCTGCTGGGCCTGGCCCTGTTTGCGCTGGAGATCACAATGCATCCTGGCGAGAAATTTCAACGCTTTATCCGTACATTTGACATTCTCTTTGTGGGTATCATGTTCACCGACATGGGCCGGAATTTTGCTAAAAGCCGGGATTTCCTGGTGTTTGTAAAACACCATTGGCTGGATCTGGTGATTTTAACCGTAGTGATCGTTTCGTTCTCGTCGGTGCTTTATCTGGGCGCAGGCCGTTTATCCTGGCTGATCCGGGAAGAACGGCTGCTGGTGGACGCGGGCAGAATCGCAGAAGTTGGGTTTTTGCGAAGGTTGTTTCGATAGTTTTATTAGTACGTTAACTTTTTAGTGAAGTATTACCCTTTTCCACAATCCTTTTAAAGGGCTCCCTTTTGCTTTTTACTATGAAAGCGGTGATTCTCGCAGCGGGCTATGCTACCCGGCTGTATCCGCTCACGGAAGACCAGCCTAAGCCGCTGCTGAAAGTGGGGCCCAAGCCGGTCATTGAACATATCCTGAGCAAGATCAAAGAGCTGCCGGACGTGGATGAAATCCTGATTGTCACCAACCACCGCTTTTACGAGCAATTCCGTATCTGGTCAAATCATTTCAAGTTCCCCAAAAAAATAAAGCTTATCGATGATGGCACGCTCAGTAACGATGACCGTCTGGGTGCCGTGGGGGATATCAACTTCGTGTTGCAGGAAGAAGAGATTGAGGATGACCTGCTGGTGATTGCCGGAGACAACCTGTTTGGCTTTTCCCTGGCTAAATTCGTCGCTCAGTTTCAGCGGCACCAGGCTTCGATCGTGGCCTTCCACGATCTTAAAGATATCGAGAAAGTGCGCAAGCGGTTTGGCGTGGGCACCCTTAACGGCAGCAAGGTATTGCAATTTGAAGAGAAGCCTGCTCAACCGAAAAGCACGTTAGCGGCGACCGCCTGCTACATCTTCCACAAAAACGACCTATCCCTGATTGAAAAGTCAATCGAGAAAGGGAAAGCCGACAATTCCGGCGACTTAATCCGCTACCTGACCAAAGAGTCTGAAGTTCATGGTTACGTTTTTGCTGAGCACTGGTTCGATATCGGGAGTTTTGAGTCGCTGCAGGAAGCAGAGAAAGTGTATGCATCACGATGAAGATCACGATTTTTGGCACCGGTTATGTTGGGCTGGTCACGGGAGCAAGTTTAGCTAACCTAGGGCACACCGTTCTTGGCGTTGATGTTGATCAAGAGAAAATTAATGCTCTGCAGCAGGGAACGATTTCTTTCTACGAGCCCGGGCTGAAAGAGCTGGTAGCTCGGAATCGAGAGCAGGGCCGTCTTTCCTTTTCTTCCCATCTGGCGGAAGGCATCAATTTTGGCGAAGTCTTATTTACCTGTGTGGGCACGCCCAGCACGGGCAATGGCGCGGCTGACCTGGAGGCGGTCTATACGGTGGCGAAAGAAGTGGCTAAAGAAGGAGCTCGCGTTACTCAAAGCAGATTTCAGGGCCAAAGCCAGACCAAGGCTGAAAACTATAAAATCCTGGTCAACAAGAGTACCGTGCCGCCAGGTACGGCGAGAAAATGCCAGCAGCTTCTTCAGGAAATGAACCCTTCCGGTCAAATCGAGGTAGTTTCGAACCCCGAATTTCTGAAACAGGGCAATGCGGTCTATGATTTCAACCATCCTGACAAGATTGTGATTGGGGCAGAAACAGAGAAAGCAGTTGCCGTTATGAGAAAGGTCTATCAGGGTCTCCTTAAAACGTATATCCCCTTTCTGGAGATGAACTGGGAAACGGCGGAGATGGTCAAGTATGCCAATAACACTTTTTTAGCGACGAAAATAAGTTTCATCAATGAGATTGCCAACATCTGCCAGCTCGTTGAAGCGGACGTTAAGCAGGTGGCCCAGGCCATGGGCTTAGATTATCGCATCGGACCAAAGTTTTTGAATGCGGGTATTGGCTACGGGGGAAGCTGCTTTTCCAAAGATTTGCGAGCACTTATTTCAGCAGCGGAAGAGCACGGCTATAGTGCTAAATTGTTGCAAGAGGTCGATGCCTTCAATGAGCGGCAAAAGAATTTCTTTCTGCCCAAAATTATTCAGAAGCTAAAGCGGGTGAACGGAAATACTGTTACGGTCTGGGGCGCCAGCTTTAAGCCTAAAACCAGCGATTTACGGGAAGCACCTGCTGTTTCTTTAATTCAGGAACTGCTAAGCCAGGGTCTGCAGGTACGGCTTTATGATCCAATCGCCTTGGAAGAAGCACGAAGAGTGTTCAATAACATTATCCCTCATAAGACTATTCCCAATAACGCTATCCATTACTCGTCTTCAATAGCCGATTCCGTGCAGGGGAGTAACCTGATTGTGCTCGTGACCGAATGGGATGAGTTTCGTAGCGTTAATTTTACTGAACTCGGCACGATGATGAACAGTAAAATTCTGTTTGATGGCCGAAATATTTATGACCCACTGTTGATCCAAGCGGAAGGCTTTGAGTATTATGGGGTAGGGCGGGGATGAAACCAGTAAACTCAAGAACACAGCGAGTAAGCACAGGAGTAAACTTAAGAACAAATGTAAGAGCAGAGACCAGCCAGAAAAAGCCTCTGCTTTCGATCATCATCATCTGTGATCAGCTGCGTCTTGATAAACTTAGTCGTTTGCTGGAAAGCATGAAGAGTCAGATCGAAAAGTATCCAGCAGAAATACTGCTGCTGCACGAGTCCAATATCCAGCGGCCGGCACCTTCGCTACCATTTTCCCTCCGTTACCTCACTATTCCGGCGCAGCAGGGAATCCCATTCAACCGCAACCAGGGCCTTCGGGCAGCCCAAGGGGAGTTGATTGTCTTCATTGATGATGACTGCTGGGTGCAGGAGCAATGGCTCGACTCATTGGTCAGACCCTTACTTCAGGATCAAACACTGCTGGCCGTGACCGGGGGAACAAGAGTACCACCATCAACTTTTCTTGGCGACTGTATTGCCGCGTTAGGCTTTCCAGGCGGTGGATCGCTCGGCTTTGAAAAGGTGTGGAAAGTCTCTGAGCATAACTTCACCAACCATCTTTCGGTGGGAAATTGCGCGTTACGCCGGACGGTGTTTGAAAAAGTTGGCTATTTTGATGAAACGATGAAGAATGGGGCAGAAGATGCGGAATTTTCCTATCGGTTAGAGCGGGCGCAAATACCTGTAAAGTATGTTCCGGAAGGCTATGCCTACCATGAAGCCCGGACTACCTGGAAGGAATTTGTCCGCTGGCAGCTTCGTCGAGGAAGGGCCAATTATCATTTTAAGAAAAAAGTAGGGACGGTAAAAGAATTTATCAAGCTGCGGGCCTGGTCAGCTAAGAATGTGCTCAAAGAGAATAAGAATCGGCGTTTACCGGTGATTATGACTTTATTGGGGATGAGTGCAGCTCTACAGCAGATCGGTTATCTGCAGGAGAAGTGGAAACATGAATAAGAAGCCATCAAAACCGCTGGTAAGCGTGATTATCCCCGCGTACAATGCTGAGAAGCATATTGAACAGTGCTTGAACTCATTGCAGCGACAATCTCCTCTGTTCCCCTTTGAAATTATCGTAGTCGATAGTTCCACGGATGCTACTCCTACCATTATCAAGATAAAATTTCCTAAAGTCAAGTTGATTCATCGAGACCAGCAAACCTATCCTGGTGCGGGAAGAAACCGGGGAGCCAAAGAAGCGCGGGGAGAAATTCTAGCTTTTATTGATTCGGACTGTATTGCCACAGAAAATTGGCTGGAAAAAGGTGTGGAGATGGTCAAGAAAGGGCATCCTATTGTCGGTGGAAGTGTTCACAATGGCAATCCTGGGCTCGTGAGCTGGCCCGACTATTTTTTGACGTTTAATGAGTTCCTACCCAGCATGCCGCGACGAGAAGTTCAATTTACGCCTACCTGTAATTTTATGATTACCAAAGCCGCATTTCAGAATGGGGGTGGGTTCAGAGAGGATATCATTGCCGGGGAAGATACTTTGTTTTGCTATGCCGCAGGTAAAAATTATCCACTGTTATTTGAACCAGCGCTGCAGGTGGCTCATTGTAATAGAGAACGGTGGAACCTGTTTATGGCCCATCACCGTTGCTTTGGTGAACATTCTGCCTACGTCCGGAAACAGGCTGATATCCCGGGAAAAAGTTTAGTCCGGAATCCCCTGCTGGCAATGCTGGCTCCACTGATCCGTACCCTGCGGATTAGCGGGAGAATGCTGCGCTATAACCCCCGGCATCTTCCGGTATTTATGGTAAGTTCACCCCTGTTGTTTTGTGGCACGGTCGCCTGGAGTTATGGCTTCATGAAAGAGGCGTGGAAGAGAAGAGTATGATTGCCGCTGGCGGCGGAATCGCTGAACGAGAAGTTCTTCAATAGCCTTCCACAACCCTTTTAAACAGATTAAAGGGATTTATTCCATGAAAGCGGTGGTGCTGGCAGCTGGCGGAGCGCAGGAAGAAATTCCCTACTGCCTACAGGAAGTCCAGGGGAAAAAAGTTATTGATTATATCCTCGAGGCCCTGCAGGCCAACAACATTCAGGACATTATCATCGTTGTCGGATTTAAGCAGGAATTACTGCGAACCTATCTCGGCTCTCGGGTTACCTATGTAGAAAACCAGGATTATACTACTACCGGGAGTGCCTATTCGTTATGGCTAGCCCGGGAGTACCTCCAAGAGGAATTTGTGGCTATTAATTCTCATTTGCTGTTGGAGGGAGAACTTCTCCGCCGCATCATTTCTTCCCCCTACCGCAACGCCTTTGGCTTTGATCGGAAGTATGATTTTACCAGCGCCATGCAAAAAGTAGTCCTGGTCGGTGATCGGATCATCCACCATGGTCGGGAGGTGAGTGATGATATCGCTCAGGGAATAGTGGTGGGGCCAGTAAAACTTTCTGTCCCATTAGCGGGAGAAGTCTTTTTGCGGACCGAACAGGAAATTAAAAAAGGAAATAAGACTGTGGGCTTTTATAGCGTGCTGAACGACGTGGCTAAATCCCACCCTTTGTACGGAGTCAATATTACCGGGCTGAAATGGTGTGAACTCGAATCACCGACTGATGTAGAAAAAGCCAATACTTTATTTGGAGCGCAGGTTCCCTTTGTGGTGCTGATGCATGGAAATCCGGCTACCGGAAAAACGCATACGGCCAGAGCTTTACAGGAATATTGCTCCCAATTCGGGCGGACGTCATTGATTTCCACTTTTAATCTTCGGGAAGAGCTCGGTTTGGTAAATTTATATTCAACGGAGGAGAGGAAAGCCATTTACGATGCGATGATGGAACGGGTGCGGATGGTGATGCAGTGGAAGAGTGCCAATGTCATTCTCGACGGAAATTTTAACACGTGGGAATCCCGAAAGAAAATTTATTATCAGGCAGCCGAGCATGGCTACCAGGTCTTTGTGGTTGACTGTGTGGTCTCCAGTGAAAAGATAATTCAGCAACGTTTAGAACGGCGGAAACCCTTGTCGAAAAGTGTGGAACACGCCGCTGCCACCATGGATCTCCATGAGCTGATTCAGAAGACCGGTGAAGCGCTGAATGCCGACCGCCAACAGAAAAATTCTCCTCTGATCGTGGAAGTGAATACAGAGTTTAACACAGTTTCCCTGGTGAACCAGCATGAACTTTCCTCTTCGGAGACCTTAACCTTGCTGCAGAATGGGATCAAGTATGGGTTCACCAAAGTGAGGGAAGTATGAAGGCGTTGATTCTTACCGCGGGCCTGGGTAGCCGTCTCGGTGAAATCACCACCAATCTTCCCAAATGCCTTGTTCATCAAAAAATTTTTTATCGTAGTATATGAAAAATTCCTATTGTGTCTTATAATGTTTTATTTTTACAGGACTTTGAAAAGTTCCATCATTATTTCCTTTTGCAAGATACAGATCATATCCCCCAATGCTGCCCCAACCAAATGCACTTTCTACTACGTACGAGATGTCCGGTATTTTATCTCTATCTAAATCATCAACGCGGAATTCCTCAGGTCTACTTCTCAAACGTAAAATATATGTTGGACGTGCTGCGAAAATTCCATCAGATTTATTTAGTGTGATGTGAATACCACTCTCATAGATATACTCAACAAGGTCTTTTCTTCCGTCGAGATTGATATCCGAAAAAACTTGATTTATATTTCGTTTTTCTTCACACCCACTAAGAACTGCGACTAACCTACTTATCAAAAAGGCCTTCTTTCCAAAATCTTTAATACTTTGATAGACCATTTTCCACTCATAAGTGGAGGTTATTTAAAGATTATGTACTTATGTTCTTTTTTTTGAAAACGACAATATCACAACTTATTTAAATGCTTTATTTTCTTAGAATTGGAAATGAAAGCCTTCATCCTTGCCGCCGGAATTGGCAGCAGATTAGGAGACCTCACCATTGATCTTCCCAAGTGTCTCGTTCCTGTTGCCGGAAAACCAATCTTAGAATACCAGTTAGATGCCCTGCTGGCGAATGGCATCACGGACGTGGCCATAGTCTTAGGATATAAGAAAGAAAAGATTTTAGCGTTTTTGGAGTCCAAGGAAAAATATAAAAATATGAATTTCACCTTTGCCTTAAATCCGGAATATGCTACCACTAATAGCAGTTACTCGTACTGGCAAGCACGAAGTTTGATTGGAAGTGAACCGTACATTCATCTCAACTGTGATATTGTGTTGTTTGCGCCGCTCATCAAACGCCTGAAAGAAAGCCCTTACGAGAATGTTATCCTGGTAGATAAAAAGGTGCAGTTAAATGGTTCCATGGAGCAAGTCCTGTTAGATGGTGATAGGATTATCAAAATGGATAATGCCAATTTACTTGGTGCCCAGGGACGGGGAAGTGGGATGGCAAAATTATCTCCAGCTGCGGTGGTGGTCATGAAAGAAAGAGTGGAAAGCTTTATCCGCAACGGCGATAAAAATCAGCACTGTCATGGCTTGATGCGGTATGCTTTAACTCAAGTGCCTTTCTATGCTTTCGATGTCGGGGATTCTTTAATTAGGGAGATTAATACGAAGGAAGAGTTAAGAGAGGCGGAAGAAGCGATTGGGGGGCAATTACAATGATTGACCTAGAAACTTTTTTACAAGGGCAGCAACAAGTATATAATAAATTTAAAGCGGCATGCCAGACTATTCGAGCAGAAGGAACTACACCCCCCAAGACGATTGAGAATAGGGATGGATATTTAATTTTTCTCAAGCATCCGGAAGAAATTGTCGATCGCTGTACTAATCTGTCAAGAAAAATTGCCAAGGTGGTACCCGCGATGACCTACGAAAGGATTGCGGTTCATACTACTCTAGGCGTCGTAGGAATGCAATATCATCCTCCAGAGCAACACAGCATCAATCGTGAAAGCGTGGCTTTGCTGGAAGATGCTTTACACTCTGTATCTAAAGATTTTCCTGCGGTAACTATCCCCTACGAAGGGTGGCTGTATAATCAGGATACAACGATAGCACAGGGTATGGCGGGAGAAACCTTTGTCCATCTGGCAGACTCAGTGCATGAATCTTTTCAAAAGTACAAAGTTGCCGAAAGGATTGGTAAAGTACAGCAGCCGTGGGGAGGGCACATCACTATCTCTCAATTTTTAGAGCACACTTTACCAGAGCATTTACGGGAATTTTTCCGAGCGATAGAAGAAGAGCCAATCTTGCCGCTCAGCAATCCCGGAGCAGTGTGCTTAGGATATGTGTCAGTGAAGAAGGGGAAAGTAAACATTGAGATACAGGAACGATTTCCTTTGAAAACATGATTAAAGCTTTTATCTTTGACCTCGGGGGAACTTTAGTAACTACCAGCGAAGCTATTCTTATGGCTATAGAAAAAGCTTTGCAGGAAAATGGTCTGGAATTTAAAGATCGTGAGAGTGTCATTAATGTTTTTGGCCATAGCCTTTTTAAAGATGTACAGACGGCAGTTAGAGTTTCTTATCCTGAAGCTGATGAAGAAAAAATCGAAGAGAAGATACAACAATGTTATACTTCTTTTCAGCGACTCTTTCCTCGGGCTGTTATTTCACATTTTAAGGTCATTCCAGAGGTGGTGGAAGGATTAAAAATCCTCAAACAGAAAGGAAAGAAATTAGCGGTGCTGACGGCTTTCGAACGCCAGGAAGCTGATTTCTTTTTGGAACAAATGGGGCTTCGAGAGTATTTCGATGTCGTACTCTGCACGGAAGGTGCTATTGAGCCCCGTCCTCATCCTCACGGCCTGTTCGTAGTAATGTCTCATTTAGGATTGCCTCCAGAAGAATGCTTCTATGTTGGTGACACCATGCTGGATGTCCGGTTTGCCCGTAATGCCGGAGTAAAGGTAATTTGTGTGAAGACGGGAGCGCAGGACAATGTTTTACTCGAGAAGGAAAAGCCGGATTATTTGATGGAGGATTTGAAGGAGATGATACAAAAATTATCGCAGGGTGGATAAAAATGCCTGAACAATACTTCCTCTGGTTCCTACCGCTTCCCGAGAAGCGGGGCGAGCACCAGCCTCCTCCGCAAGGCGATGTTAACCACGTTTGTAGCGCTCGGGTAACGAAAGACACAAATATTTATACTGATTAGTTGTGTCCTTCGAATATAATAAGTGACCATTGGTATAATTATTAGGGTCACTTATTATATATTGGTGCTCCCCCTGCTTTAGGTTAGTGAAGTGGTACCCTTATCCCAAACCTTTTTAAAACCCCTTCCTTTTCAGCAAAATTTATAAAGGGACCACGGGGCTGTAGTGTAACCTGGGTGTTAGAATCAACAGGGGAACTATCACTAATGGTTTGGGAAGAATCAAGAAACCATTGAATCCCGGTTCGAACGGCAAGCAATCTATGCAAGTTGCAGGCTTGCAACGAAAATCCGGGCAGCCCCATTTATTCCCTTGGCGTAGTTCGCCCTGGGGTTGATAAGGGGCCAGGCCCCTTATATCCGAGCAGCCCCATTTATTTCCTGTGCAACACCCTGCTTCCATTAACTTTACCCCATGCCCATCAAACGCTTTGGTGCCCGTTACGGCACGAAACCAAAAGTCAAGTTTGCCAAGATTGAAATCCAGCAGCGAGCTAAGCATAAATGTTCCTCCTGCCTTAAATTCGCGGTAAAGCGGCTAGCAGCAGGCATCTGGCAATGCCGATCCTGTCACGTTAAATTTGCCGGGAAAGCGTATACACCAACATAACAAAAATCCTAACTTCAACAACTTTAAAATCAATGCCCGTGATTTACCATGCCTATGTATTACCTCTGTTTTACCTGTGGAAAACGAGTGGAAAAAGAACAGACAAAGATGCGAGTACGTTGCCCCTATTGCGGCGGAAAAATTCTGTACAAAGATCGGCGCACGACCGTGAAGATTAAAGCACGATAACATTACGACACGTCAACCATCACCATGGCTTCCGCAAAGGTACAACAACTACAGCTTCTCCAACAAAATCTGCAGGCTCTTCTAACGCAAAAGCAACAGCTGCAGAATCAATTAGTCGAGCTGGAATCCGCCACCCGTGAACTGAAAACGACGGAAAAAGCGTATCGGATTATCGGGAAGATCATGCTCGCGACGTCTACGGAAGGCCTGGCTAAGGATCTCCAGGAAAAGAAAGAAGTCGCGGAGCTACGTATCCAAAGCGTGGAAAAGCAGGAAGAAAAATTGAATCAGATGATGGAGACGGTGCAGAAAGAAATGCTTAAAGATCTGAAGAGATGAGGGAAGAAATTAAAAATGACCGCTCTACTTATTGATGTTGTCGCTCAATTGGAACAATTAGGACATGATCCAGATGTCAGTAAGAGAGTTCGAGAGAAGACCGGGAATGTGATTGCTGTCCTGCGTGAGAATTCTAATTTAGCGATTGATAAAGCCTTGCTGCAGTTAGAAGAGATGGAATCTTTTGAGATGACGTCCTATTGCCGCACGCAGATCTGGGACATTGCCAGCATGCTGGAAAGCCTGCGGAATTGAGAATTTTGCTCAGAGAATTTTCTGCGGAAAATTCTCTAGCATGGGGAATAGGGGGACGTAAAAGAACGCAACTGATTAACGGGAGCGGTTTTAGCAGAACCACTATACCCCTCACGGGAGAGTTTTGATGCGAGGTTAACAGCGACGTACTTCACGTAGAAAAGCACGATCTATTCAAAACTCTCCATTCAAAACCCTTCCCGGAACAATACATTCGGCACGTGTAAAATATCTCCTTGGGCGGTCTTAATTTTAGTTTCAAAGTAGCCAATTTCTACTATTTTTCCTGTTACCGACGGTAGCGAGATCCTGTTTCCGGCCTGCGCTTGTCGTTTCAGGAGTAGATGCCAGCCGGCCAAATTAGGAAGGACATCTTTTAGCCAGACGACGAAGGAAAGGGCGATGAGGAGTAGCACCACTCCGACAATAGTATAGAAAGCGAGCCGATGAATGTTTAACGCTTTCAGGAAGAGAATAATGGTGAGAATATAGATAGCGTAGGCCAGCACCGCACCGCTCATCCGTTCTAGATTATAATGGACTCCCACTTTCGCGAGATAGGTATTGAAAGCCACTTCCTGCAGCAGCTTTTGTACTAATTTTCGGACGAGGATACCGGCGCTGAAGCCGAACAGGAGGATAGCTATTCCCGCTAGGACCGTCGAAGCATAGTTTTGGGCAGCCTGGACCGAAGCCATTCCTAGCAGAGAAAAGGTAAAGTTTATAAGGATTATGGGGAAAAGTATTATTTCACTCATCAGAAACAGGGGGCTGGCTTGGCCACGAGGGCGAGCAACGACGCTGAGTTTTTACTGAGCCTTCCTTTCCCAGACCGGCAAGCCCAATTTTTTAAATTCCCTCTCCACCTCCTCATGAGCAGCACCAGCATTAAGCTCAATAACCACGGAAAGCGGCTCTAAATGCTTTATATTAACCTTTTTTCTGCGGAGACCACCATCAACGAGAACATAAATATTATCGAGCTGCTCAATGACGACACCCTTACCGCCAGCATCTCTTCCGGCTATCTTCATCACCAGCCGCCCAACTTCAAATATGCTCATGTCCCACTCCCTCCGCCCATTTCTCCTTCATTCCCGGCGCTTCGTGCTTTCGCCTGAAAGAGTAACCGCATACAGGCTGAACATAATACCCCGCCATAAGGTCGTTCCGGCCGGCGGGAGGATTTAGGAATTCTACGGAGGATAACCGGTCGTTCCCGTGGCACGCCCGCAAGAGCTCTTCCACATTGTCCACAATGTGCTCGCGTAGGCTTGCTTTCTCGGTAATGAAGAGCAGTTCTTCCACCCGGTGTTTTTACGTAAACACGGCGGAATCGTCCTGATTTATACATTCCTCGGGGCATAGTAATGTGCCTTGCTTTATGGCTGGCTCAGAAATGGTGATCTGAGTTGCCTCAATGACCAATCCCAGCGGGACTTAAGGAGCGTAGTAATAGTGCCCCTTTATAAATATTTTGGGGGGTAATTATTGAGTTGTAAACTTAACGTCAGTTTTGAAAGAGAAACCTTTTTCGAGGTGGGAAACAAAGGGATGCTATTTTATGCAGAAAGATTTAAATAATACAATCGAAAAAGAGAGAATAATGGGGACTAAAAAGGTTATTTTTATTATGATAGTAATAACTCTTATAATTCTTTCAGCATATTTCGTATTTAAAAACCAAACAATTACTGTTATTACTTTAGGGCTTCTTTTCATAATAACTTTCTTTAAAAGTGAGTTTTATGACCTGTTAAAAAGTATGGGGCTATAAATGGGATTAGACGATTTTCCTCGATATGTTAGATACGATTTTTTTATGGCTTTATTAGGGATACTAGCATTTTATTTTTCTTTTTCTAATGAGAATATCTACAACTCTTTCTTTTTTCATTGGCTATTATTAATTATTAGTATTGTTGCTTTTATTTATGGTATCTATCAGATGAAAAAAAATTATATGAAAGAACAAGAGATAGAGAAAATAAGAAGGGATCTTGAAATTATGAAATTAAAAGAGAAGATGCATTTCTAAACATCATAACGATATTCTTTTCCCGTCTTCCATCACCTGCGTATTCATAAAACCCAGCTGGGCGGCCAGCTCGGCCAACATTCGCCCTTTTGCCGGCTCGGCATGGATAGGGATGATCATCTTTGGCCTGACCAATTCCAGCAAATCGCGGTGATCTTCTCTCGCGCCATGCCCCGAGACGTGCACGCCGCTAAAAATGCGCACATTTTTAGCTTTGAGCGTCTGCTCCAGCTTCTCCCGGTTTTTAATATTCACTTCCACCGGAATGACATTGCAGCTGAAGATAACGACATCGCCTGGCGTGAACGGAAAGGCCAACTCGCTGCGGGCCAGCCGCGATAAAATTGCCCTGGGCTCGCCCTGGTGCCCGGTACAGACGATCAAGTATTTCTCTTTTCCCTCTTTAGCGATCTTGTGCACCATCTTGGCGACGTGATCCCGCTGCCGGACCATTTCCACTTGGCTGCTATAATCAACCATCTGTAGCCTCTCGGCAGAACGGACATACTTGTCCAGTGAACGGCCAAAAAAAACTATCTTCCGGTTCAACCTTTTTCCCAGCTCGATAATGCTCTTCAAGCGGGCAATATGCGAGCTGAAGGTCGTGACAATCATTGCTTTACCCTCGCTTTGCACACCTAACATCACATCTTTAAGCATCTCTTTGGCTACCGATTCTGAAGGGCATTTCTGCTGCAGGTGAGCGTAAAGACAGTTGATGATCAGCAGGTCAATGCCTTCTTTTCCGAGCTGTTTCAGGCGGGCATAATTCGGTTTTTGTCCGATGACCGGATGCTCATCCAGCTTAAAATCGTTGGCATACATGATCCGACCATAGGGCGTATGGAGAACGACAATCGCCGTATGGGGAATGGAATGGGTAACATAGATGAATTCAGCCGTCACCTTCTCGGAGATTTTATAGGATGAGTTTAAGGGCACGGGGATAAATTTATTTTGGATCTTGACCCCTTCATCTCTGGTCATGGTCTTCAGGACTTCGATCGTATAAGGAGTAGAGATGACCGGCACCGGGGCAAAGATGCTCGCCGCAAAGGGAATCGCCCCCACGTGATCCAGATGCCCATGGCTAGGTATGATCGCTTTGACCTGGTTTTTCCAATCTTCAATAAAGCTGTAATTGGGAACCGCATTGACGCGCAAAAGCTCTTTATAGGTCTTGGGCGAGATATCTTCCCGATCTTCAGTATAGGCCACGTAATCCGACATGCTCAGGCCCATGTCTAGAATCACGACCTCATCATCAATCTTAACGGCAACCGAATTGCCTTCGGTACGGGAAAAGCCGCCAATGGTGCATAGTTCTATCATCTTTTGGGAGCGGCTGAGGAGAAAGTTTAAAAAGGTTTACTTATTTCTAGTAGGTTATGGCTACGATCAAGCAGGCTTTAAAATATCCTTTTATCAATTTCGCCCGGCTCTGGAATTATTGGTGGTTTCTCGTTCCCCTCTGGGGCTGGTTGGTGGTAAATGGCTATGTTGTCCGCATCATCAACGAAATCAGGAAAGGAAAAAGTGAAGAATTGCCCGCCATACGGCCGTTTAAGGGATTGTTTGAGACCGGCTTCTTTTTAGGTATAGCTTTGCTGGTGCCTGGGCTCACTGCCTTCCTGCTCACCTTTCTCTGGGGCTGGCTTCGGATACTGGCCGTTTATCTTATTCTAATCACTCCGGTGCTGGTGCTGCAGTTTACCGAAAAGAGACGAATTCGTGATGGAATGAACGTGCTGGCAGCAACAAAATTAGTCTTTACTCATTTCGGCTTGTTTGTCCTTACCTGGTTGAAGACCGCCGTCGTCATTATAGTCTGGGCTCTGGCTTCATTGCCGGTAATAACGTTATTGATAACTCTCCCCGCTATAACCTTTGGAAAGTATCGCCTCTTTACTGATTTTTATGTGCAGGCGACCGAAGTGCAGAAGAAGAAAGAGAAAGCGGCTCGGCGGCAAGCGATTGAGAAAGATATTAGTGTTTCGATTAGCTTTAAGAAAAGGGGAAAGTGAAAAATTTTTCTGTGGAAAAATCTTCCAGTGCGGGAAACGAGTTTTAAAAGTAAAAAATGCGGACGGCAGGATTCGATTGCAGATCTCTAAGCGTTCTTAAAGATTACCTGCGTAGGCACTGAGCCAATAGATGGCTCACGGCGAGTTTAGTCATTGCACTCATCCAAGCACTCCCCACTCTAATGCCTTGAGTCTATCCCGTCAAGCCGTGCAAAAGCACATTGGCCACTCCGGCACGTCCGCATTCTCTCTTCTTTTTAGAACTTCTTTTATAAAATTAACGCTGATTTATCCCTACTGCACCCTTCTCAGCTGATTCTCGATGTCCCGCAACTGCACTTCCAGCTCATCCAGTTCCGTCTTCTTCGGCGCTTCCTTTCCCGGACTAGCAGGACGAGCCCGTGGCGGCTCTATCTCTTCCGGCCCTTCTGGCAGCTCCGGTACGTTATCTTTCACCACCCGGAGCTTTCCCTTAGGCAGGTATTTGCGCAGGCGATGGTTGATCAGGACATTTAACTCTTTCACGTCACTTTTGAGGGCGGCAAACGTAGCTACTTTCTCTTCCTGCAGCTTGCGGAACTTTTCATAGCCCTGCATAAAGATGATAATTTCCCGTAACGTTTCCAGCAAGTCCTTGCGCAACACTTTGGGATCAGAAACCTGTACCATATACTCAGGCTCCTTCTCTATACTATGGACCTTTACTGGTTTCCGCACCTCTTTTTTGTGTATCGGCATTTTCCTGGTACTCTCGGGGTTATATTCTTTCGGTTATTTATTCTATTCTGCCCGCCTTACTCTGTTCTTACAGCGGTTCCGGCTCGCTCAACGAATGGTCAATAAAATCCACTTTCTTTTCAATCTCCATCAGGGCATTCTGCCAGAGCTCGACCTGATGATCTTCCTCGTTTTTTAAGTCGTTGATCTTGCCCAGCGTTTCCTTGGCTTCTTCCATCTTACGCCGGATGGCCTTGATCAGGCCTAAGACATCATTGTACTCTTCCACTTTTACAAAGACAGGCATGCGTTCCATTTAACCATCACCTCTTGATTTTATGGTAAATTTATGTTTTGTTTTCTGCTCGGCGGCATACTTCTCTCATTTCCTTATTCACCGGCCTTAAAAACTATCCGGTCAATCATCGATAAATGATCGTGGATGCTCCGCACGGTCCTTCGCAGGTGGGCGAAGTTATTCTCTTCATTGTATTCAGACGTTTCCAGTTTGCGGTCAACTTCCTGCATTTCCATGATCTTAGCTTTGATGGTGTCCATCTCTCCCAGCAGGCGCTGGTAGATATCCACTTTGATGTAGACTGGCTTTTTGACCTTGAAGAAAGGCATGGTGGGCATTTTTCCGCTGCTGGCAGCAGGCAGCGGTTCTTCGGTAAACCCTTCCTCGGCTTCGGGAAACGATAACGGCTCTTCCAGGCCGGCAGCAGCTTTAATCGCTTCGGGCTCAATCACCCGCTCTCCTCTCGTTCGGCCGGGCAGACGCAACGCGCCCTCGTCCAGCATTCTACCAGCAGGAAACGGCACTTTGGCCTCCGGTACCTTCTTTTTACCAAATAACCAACCCATAGCCAGACCTAAATCAGCGGCATTTATATACTTTGTTTAGTATTTTAGAGTGGTGGAATGGAAATGTTTATATGGGCGAGCGCTTTTCCAGAGGCAAAATGGGGTGGACTAGGAAATGGATGCTTATTCTGGTCATTTTTCTCCCGGCGGCTCTCGCCCAAGTCTACATCAACGAGATCATGTACGATCCCGGCGATGGCAATGAATGGATTGAACTGTATAATGGAGGCAATCTCTCGATTAATCTCCAGTCCTGGACCCTTACTGACAATCAAAATAAGGATGAGTTGGTCTGCTGTAATTTTGACCAAAACTGCTCTTTAATAATACCTCCAAATAACTACGCCCTCATCACCGACCAAGATACCTCTCTCTATAATACCTCTTTCTATAACTACACCCTTACTACGGCGATACGGATTTGTGTTGATGACAATTCCATTGGAAACGGGTTAGGAAATGATGGTGACAATATCAACCTTTCTAATGGGACGGTCAGCTTGTTTTTGAGCTACGACCACACTATGGGCGCAGCCAGCAATAACAAATCCCTGGAAAAAGATAACGAAGGCAACTGGCTGAAAAGTAAGTTTGCCGGGGGAACTCCCGGAAAAGAAAACAGTGTTGCTAATATCTCTTCGGATCTTTCCTTTCTAGCGATCTCAGAAATTCTCGCCAATCCTTTTGAAAACGATAATGCTCTTAAATCGGAAGGAGAATGGATTGAAATCTTGAATTATGGCCCGCAAGAGGTCTACGCCGGAGGTTTGCGGATAACTGACTTAAACGATGAACACGAACTTCTTGTAGCTGACTCTGCAGTGCTGAATGGAGAAGACTTATTTGTTCCACCCGGGGGCTATCTGGTCGTCTATCGTGACGGCGATCCAGACTTTGCCCTCAACAATGATGGCTATGAAGAAGTACGCCTATTTTCACCCGATAATGAGCTGATTGATTTCATGTCCTATACCGGCACGACGGAAGGCAGCTCCTGGAGCGGCATTGACGATGAATGGTATGAAACTTCGCCCACGCCGGGAGAAGATAATGAATATACCGGCGACTGTATTTGGTTCCTCTACATCGACATGAACAATTCTCTGTTCAAGCCGGAAGATTTTTCGTTTACGATCACCGTTTCCCGAATCGCCGGCTTGATTGACAATGTTACCGTACGGGGAGCGATTGAAGATGCCAATGGAAACTCTGCGGCCCAGTATGCGCCCTGGACCAATGAAACCGTGGTCAGTGACCGCAGCCAGAAATATTCACCTAATTTAAACGACGGTTTTTATCAGGCCAGCTTTTGGTTTGAAAATCCGCCCTGCTTAGATGTTGATCCTAACGATTATCGCGTGACCAGGGCCTTTGCTATAAGCTCAACCTATCAGCAGGCTGATTCCACTCTGGCCATCAACAATGTCAACCTGGGAAGCGACAATAAAGTGCCCTGGGGCGGGCAGTTTACCGTGGAGTTAGCAGTGTACAAAGGCAACACGACCGCTACAACACTCGCGGCCTGGGTGGAGAAGGAAGGAAAACAGGTAAGCAAGAAGACGACTCTCAATGCGGAGAGACCTTACCAGTTCTATCCGCTGACGCTTCCCCTGCAACTGATACCTAACTGCAATCAGGAATTGGCAGACGGTATTGCTGCCGTAATCATCGAAGGGCTGGGAAAGAGAACAGAGGAAAGCATCACCATTGCCGGTGTCGATAACGACGTTTGCAAAAAATACACCAGCCAAATCAAAAAAGAATTAAAAAAGTTAGAACAACAGCAAAAAAAGTTGAATAAGGAAAAAGGGAAGGGAACGACCGCAAAAGA
>JBBSWG010000068.1:0-18352 GCA_038046425.1 Nanobdellota archaeon | reverse complement strand
TATCGGCAGTAATCTAGTCTTCAACACAAGAAAAACACTACTTTAAAAAATATTCTACTTTCTCATATTCCACTTTCTTAATATCTATCAATGTCCCCCGCCACAGCCTGTCCGCTAAGCGTTCATCACCGAGCTTTTCTGCTAGTTGAGCCGCTTCCAGAAAACAATCTGCTGCCCAAACCGGAGCGCCAAGCTCTGCAAATATGCGGGCAGCGGCCTCTGCTCCACCCTGCTCTCGTGCGGTGGAAACCGCATCGCCAAATTTTCCGGCATTGAGATCAGCATCAATCTGTTTTTGATAGAATTGTTGGGCAACCCTTTGATAGAGTAATCTGGTAATCGGGCCTTTTCCGGCCTGACGGGCAAAGCGTGCTCCATCAAGATAGAATTGGTTCTCGTCAAGGCTTTTCATAACATACTCAAAAAGCTGGATAGCTAATGGTGGTGATATGGCCGCAGCTCGCTCATAGGCAGATTGATACGCTCCGCTCTCGAAATCAGCGTTTAAATCAGCCTGGATCGCTCGTTGCTGTCGTCGTGGTAAACCACGAAGTCCGCTTCGAATTTGATTTGGTAGTTTTCTCATGGTAATTCTCCATATTATTTCTCTTATAGTATTCCTCTTCTAGTATTTATTTTCTTTCAATTCCTCATCACCAACTGTTCCATCCCTCGTGCCCACTGGTACTGCTCGGCCTGATCATACAGCGCATCATAAGCCCGGCAATAAGCAGGGGAACCATGAACGCCAGACGGCGAGGACAGCGCGGCTAACCGTAACAACGCTCCCGCATACTGGATGGTGCTTTCTTCCAGTGAGCGAAGCACTTGCTCCGGGTGGAATTCACGATCGAGTGCTCTAAAGGTGGGGAAAGGGGTCATGGTGGTGGGGTTTTAGATTTTTCATTTACCTCCCATTTTAATCATCCTTGACCCCCCAAAATCAGCCCAGCTATATAAATCTTTCTGTTATTGTTACTAGGGAGTAATTTTTTCTTGGGAACGGGTGGCCAGTGGCCTGACCAGGCAGAAAGTTTTAGGCAGAAAGATTTATATACATAATATGATGTACTATGGTGCATAATGATCACTGAGCTTAAAATAATTCGGCACTTTATCGGGAATCCTAAGCCCCAAACAATACGAGAAATTGCTCGCCAGATTAAAGCGGATTACCGGATAACCTATATCGCCATCCACCGGCTTATGGAAAAGAAAATCATCAAAGTTCAAGCTGTGGGAAAGAGCACCTTATGCCAATTGGACGAAAAATACTATGGAATTGAAATTTATCAGGCCGAGAATGAAAGAAGAGCTGAGATTCTTAGAAACAGTAACTTTAAACAGCTGTACCAGGAAATTATCTCTAAGGTGAATACGGGCTTCTTCGTTCTGCTCTTATTTGGTTCTTACGCCCAAGGAAAACAGACGAAGACTTCCGACATTGATCTTATGTTTATCTCCAACGAGAACGATTTTGAAAGTAGGATCTCCAACCTTCTTTCCGTCCTTCCGCTTAAAACCCATGCTTTCGTCTTTACCGAAGAAGAATTTATAAGGATGAAAGATGCAAAGAAACCTAATGTAGTCCAGGAGGCAATAGAACATAATATAATCCTTTTCGGGATTGAAGCTTATTACTCCATGAAAAATGCTTGATCAAGAACGAATCAAAGAAGCGGAATCTAACGTGCAGCAGTACCTCCAGGAGAATCTCTTAAAGAAGCAGACTAACAATACTGCTCGGTTGATGTACATTGAAAATTGTGATCTCTCCCGGCAAACAGCAGAAAAGCTTCTCGCTTTAGAAAGCAAAGAGTACAACCCTTCCCTTTGGGTGATCGTTACCTCCTATTATGCAATGTATTATGTTGCCAATGCCGTTCTCATTCATCTTGGCTATAAAGTTGGCGCTAAAATCAGCCACAAAGTTACCGCTGATGCTCTCATCGTTTTTGTCAGAAACAAACTGAAGAAGCGGCTTTTGGAAGACTATGAAGAAACGAAAGAAGATGCCCTTGAACTCATGTCTCAGAAGGTAGATCTGCTATTGCAATCTCTCGACTACGAACGGGAGAAAAGGTCAAAGTTCCAGTATCAAATGGATGAACAGGCGAAACGAGGAAAAGCAATAACTTCATTAGAGCGGGCTAAAGAATTTGTATTCGAGATGAAGAAATTGCTGTAATCAGGAATTTTAATGTACTTGGTCAGGGTGGAATTCACGATCGAGTGCTCTAAAGGTGAGGGAAGGGGTCATGGTGGGGTTTTAGATTTTTTATTTTACCTCATTATCTGGCACTATATCTGCTAAACATTTCAACCAGCTCAGCTTCACGTTCTGAAAACCATAATAATCCTCTTCCAAGGTACATCGGTAAAGATATAGTGTCTCCTACTCGAGAGTTTGCTGGTGCAGAATGGTCATTGTAAGCCGAGTAATTTTTTACAGTGGCTGCTCCATTGGTAGGCCCTAATCCTTCATCGAGTACTTTAAGTTCCGTAACGTAACGTGGATTGGCTTTATCAGTAATATCTTTACATTGACCTACTACTCTAAATGTAACTAACATTGTTGCCAGATGCGCCATTTTTCATTTACCTCCCATTTTAATCATCCTTGACCCCCCAAAATCAGCCCAGCTATATAAATCTTTCGGTTATTGTTACTAAAGAGTAATTTTTGTTTGGGGGTGGCCAGTGGCCTGACCAGGCAGAAAGCTTTACATATTACTTTAAGTAATAATGCTATTACAATAAGTAATATATAAAGACTTTATCCACATGGCAAAGAGCCGGGAATTTACCGTGGTCAGCGAAGCTATTAAACATAACTTTATTTTACTTGGGACTGAAGAATATTATCGCTTGCTTAAAAATGCTGGATACCAATAGGGTAAAAGAAGCCGAAAGTAATGTGCGCTCAGTCTTGCTGGCCTGAAAGCAGATGCCTTGATTGAATCTTTTGAATTTGAAAGGAATAAACGAAGCTTTATTCAATAGAGCACCAAAGAATTTGAAAAGCAATGTAAACGACTTCGGGTCTCGCTTCGCTATCGCTCCGCTCGCCCTAAATACCCCCCTAGGGCTTGGGGGCCTCCCGTAGTTTTACCATCGTGAGGAGAACAGACTTCTCGGCTTCTAATCCCAAAGCTTCCTTTTGATAGACGGAAACGAGATACCAAACACCGGCAAAAATAGCTAGGATTATCAGCCCAATCACTATGAACATCATCACCTGTCCTTTTTTTGACATACTCTTGGGCATGTTTACACTTCTTTCCTGTTCTTTTCTCCCTTTTCCGTTTCCGTTCCTTTTGCCAATTCCTTCTTCAGCACCCTTTCGACGACGGTACTCATTTTCCAACCCTGCCGTTCACAATACGAGCGGAACGTCCTCATCAGCTCTAGATCAATAGTGAAGGTAACCCGTTCTTTTCTGGTGGGTTTATGAAGCTGGCCGGTACGGTCAAACTCTTCCAGAGCTTCCAGTAGCTCACTGTTCTGTTCCTATAAACGTTGTGGTTATTGAAATCTCCCCCCACCTGAATTCTTGTTGCGGGAAGATAAACCTCAGCAGTATGCTTATAAATAATATGTTTTAAAAACATAATGTTTTAAAAACATAGAAAAGCTTATATATATGTATTGAAAACATACTACTTACCATGAACCTGCGCTTTATTGGCCGGGAAGCAGAACGGCGGCAGCTGCAGCAGCTCCAGAAGCAGAATTTTCTCTTAGTGGTCAAGGGCCGGCGGCGCATTGGCAAAACGACGCTCCTGTGCAAAGCTTTTCCCCAGGCCAGCTATATATTCATCTGGCCGGACAAATCACCGGAGTGGCTCACCCAGCAGGTCGGGGAACAGCTGCGCCTGCCGGAATTTAAGAAATTTTCTGATCTGCTCCTCACTCTTCTTAACCAAAAGAAAATGGTCGTTCTCGATGAATTCCAGAATTTTCTTTCGATTGACCGCTCCCTCTACGGCGAGATGCAGAAAATTGTTGATGAACGAAAAGCCGCCGGCGCTTTTCTTCAGCTGGCCGTGGCCGGATCAAGCCACTCGCTCATCAACAAGGTATTCTCATCGGCCGCCGCGCCTCTCTATGGACGGAGGACGGCCGAAATAACCTTGGAGCATCTTTCACCCGCCAGCCTGTTCCAAGAGTTAAAGCTTCCGCTGTCAGAATTCATCGAACTGTGGGCGGTATTTGAAGGTGTTCCCTATTACTATGAGCTTCTGAATTTAAATCAGAATGCCCGGAAAAATATTCAACGCCTGCTGCTGCGGAAAGAAGCGCTTCTGCAGGAGGAAGGTAAAGCGGTTCTTTCCGTCGAGTTTGGGAGCGATTCCAAAACCTACAATACTGTCCTTACTGCCCTGGCGGAAGGAAAAACCCGCCTGGCGGAGATTGCTTCCGTCTTTGATAATCGCTCTACCGAAGTCATCAAATACTTAAATCTTCTGCGGAATGAATATAGGATTGTTCAACGCCAGACTCCGTTATTATCCGACCCGCAAAAGTCCAGGGAAGGTGAATACCAAATTATAGATAATTTTTTGTCGTTCTGGTTTTATTTTGTCGATAAGCAAAAACAATATCTGGAACAAAGGAGATATCCAGAAATTTTAGCCTTTTTTGAGACTAATTTTAATTCTTTCGTTGGAAAAATGTTTGAACGGTTCATTCTCTTGCTCTGGAGAGAACAGGCTTTTCCTCTTTCTCCGCACTTGGATAAAGCTGGCCGCCAGTGGGGGACTATCTCCAGCTCCCCGCCGCGTCAAAA
Organism: Nanobdellota archaeon; assembly: GCA_038046425.1. Lineage (GTDB taxonomy): Archaea > Nanobdellota > Nanobdellia > Woesearchaeales > GW2011-AR9 > JAHFRS01. Next base: position 13,563 of record JBBSWG010000068.1, on the reverse strand, counting down.
TCAATATGAAATCGATCTCTGTGCCCTGAATGAGCAGAGCAACGAAATCCTTTTTGGGGAATGCAAATGGCAGGAGAATGTTGATGCCCAAAAAATTTTGCAAGAGCTCCGGCAGAAAGCGGCCTACGTTTCCTGGCATAACCAGCAGAGAAAGGAATATTATGCTTTGTTCGCCAAGTCATTTAAAGACCAAGAGATAACTGATAAAAATGTCTTCCTTTACGATCTTGCTGCCCTTGAAAAAATACTGAGAAAAGCTTCCCGATCCACCTCTTTATGATACCGGCCATCGCTTCCCTTCACGCCCACACCATCCTCGACTCCCGCGGCCATCCGACGGTAGAAGTAGAGCTGGTTGCTGGCCAGGGCGCCAATACTGTCTGTGCTCTTGCTTCTGTGCCCTCTGGCGCCTCTACCGGGAAACATGAAGCTTTAGAGCTGAGAGATGGCGGAAAACGCTTTTTAGGATTAGGAGTGCAGAAGGCTATCAGGAACATCGAAAGAGTTATTGCTCTCAGATTGAAAGGGATCGATTGCCGCCAGCAGGAAAAGATTGATCGCTTAATGATAAAGCTGGATGGGACGAAGAATAAGAGCAAATTGGGAGCAAATTCTATTTTAGCGGTTTCTTTAGCTTGTGCCCGGGCTGCTGCTCTGGTGGAAGGAAAAGAACTCTGGCAATATATTCATAAATTAGCTAAAGTAAAACAAAAACCAATACTTCCTAAACCATTCTTCAACGTCATCAACGGCGGGAAGCATGCGGATAATGAGTTAAGCTTTCAGGAGTTTATGGTTGTGCCCCAGATGAAGTCATTTGCCGAGAATTTACTGGTGGCCAGCGAGATTTATCATGTTCTGAAACAAAATTTGCAGCAGCAGGGGAAGAGCACGGCGGTCGGTGATGAGGGTGGTTTTGCTCCAAGAGTACGGAATGCTGAGGAAGCTTTAAATCTGCTGATGAAAGCGATTAAAGACGCTGGCTATGCCGGAAAAGTTGATTTAGCATTGGATTGTGCAGCTTCAGGGTTTTTTGCTGGCAAGAGGTATATAGTAGATGGAAAAAAATTAACTAAAGAAAAATTGCTTGAATATTACTTGAAATCAATCAAAAAATATTCAATTATCTCTATCGAGGACCCTTTCCACCAGGATGATTTTCAAGGTTTTGCTGAATTGCGCAAGAAAAGTGGAATTCAGGTTGTGGGTGATGATTTAACCGTTACGAATGTTGCTAGAATCAAGAAAGCAATAGCGGAACAGAGCTGTAACTGTCTCTTGCTGAAAGTCAATCAGATTGGCACACTCAGCGAAGCTCTGGAAGCAGTTCGCCTAGCTTATCAAGCGGGCTGGAAGGTGATGGTCAGCCATCGCAGCGGCGAGACCGAAGATTCGTTCATTGCCGATTTAGCTGTAGGCATCGGCTGCGGGATGATTAAAGCTGGCGCGCCCTGCCGGGGAGAAAGGACGGCGAAGTATAATCGATTGGTAAGAGTGAGTGAGCAGCTTTAACTTCCCTTCCGCCTCAAACCTAAAATTAATAGCCGTTTACCAAACCAATATTTATTATGTTTCATGATAAGCAGGCATAAAACCGTAATTGTTTAGCTTTCTGAAGTGGGAGAACAGCGCCTGCGTGCCGGACTGCCGGAAGCAGAGCAGGAACGGGAAGAGTTTACCCTCCAAAAAGAGTATCATGAATAGGGAAAAAATCTCCTGCCAGTAACGACAGTTTTGAGGCCTCTTCTTTAAATACCCCCTACTTTTCCAATGGACAATACCCCTTAAAAAGCCCATTTTCTCATCTATAACCGACTGGCCAGCACAATTTCGCAAACTATTAAAACCCCTGTTGCCTACGGCAACAGGGAGCGGGGGAAAAGGTCAGAAGGTATCCAGCTCTGTAAAAGGATAATAATAAGGTGATAAGAACATGATTAGTGCAACCAAAGAGGACTTTTCCATCCGGGAAGCGAAACGCACGGACATTGGCAGCTTTGCCGCTACTATCGCCCGGGCTAAGACTATTGGTAAACTTACCCCTAAGACGTACCTGAACTGGATTGTCCGGGAAGGGTTTGCTTTTGTGGCGGAAGAGGGAGAGAGAAAGAGCAATACGAAAAAGAAGAAAGCGATGGGTTTCCTGCTGGCCGAGCGAGACAGTAAAGTGGCTGCGCACGTCAATTATCTTTACGTACATCCCCGCCACCGCGGGCAAGGTGTCGGCAGCATTCTCATGCAGCATTTCCTGGGCACCTGCCGGAAGAAAGGTATCCGTTACGTGGACCTGCATTCCAAAGATAAAACTGCCGGCTTTTATCGTACTTTTGGCTTTAAGTCGGAAGGGAAATATACCGTATTGTTTAAGAGGCTAAGGCCGAATTGAATAGTAAGTTTAATAAAGTAAGCCACGTTTAGACCAACAATGGAAACAGTAAGCCTCGAAATAATTCATCAGGGGATACAGGAACTTAGGGCTGAAGTAGGACTGCTGAAAGAATGTTTCCATGAAGACTTTCTGGAGCTCTCAGCAAAAACGAAAGCCGCTATTGAAAAATCCCGGAGCGAGATCAATCAAGGAAAATTTGTTCGTCTGGAAGAGCTATAACTATGGCTGCTCCTTTCTCGGTCATTTTCTCTCCCACCGCAGCAGAAGAATTGAGAAAATTACCACTGGAAATCCAGGAAAGAGTAAAGAAAAAGTTGCATGATGCTCAAGAATATCCTTTTCATTATTTTGAACGGTTAACAGGGAGATGCGACTACAAGTGCCGTGTCGGTGATTATCGGGTAATTGCTGATTTGAACAAAACAGAACAAAGAATAGAAGTAACCACTGTCGGGCATCGGAAGAACATCTATGATCAACGCAACTGACTGCTATTTTTTCTTTAATCTATTAAATTTAGGGACTACAATAAAGATCAATTTTTATTTTTAGGGATTACAGCTCCCCAGCGGGAGAAAACCTTTTCGTAAGTGGCGAGCAGTTGCCGATAGCAGAACTGCACTATCTCCCGATAATGTTCCGGCGACAATCTGGTCAGGCCTGCCTGATGCCCTCGCGATAACACGCGGTAATATTCTTTCCGGGCAGCATTAGGTATAATCAGGGGGGGGAATCCCTGTCGCAGCAGCAGCAGATTCAGCAGCATCCTTCCCGTCCGGCCATTCCCATCATAAAAAGGGTGCACCCGCTCAAATTTCTCATGAAACAAGGCGGCAACAATGAGCGGATGATTTTTTTTCTGCTGCTGGTACCAGCGCAAGAGCAGCTTCATATCGGTAAGTACATAACGGGCTTCCGTAGGGGTAAACTCAGCGCCGACCACCCGGACATTATGTCGCCGGAAGCCAATACGGGAATCGATCTTCTTTAACAGCCGGGCCTGAAGATCAACGATAGTTTTAAGAGTAAGCTCGGGCTTTTCTTTCAGAATGAAATCAAAGACTTCCCGTTCATTGAGATGGTCATAAATCTCCCGCAAATCTTTTCCTTCCGGCGTCTTATTCTCATTGAGCAGCAGATTGGTTTCTTCCAAAGTTAAGGTATTCCCCTCGATCGCCGTGGTATTGTAGATATAATAGGTCTTAAAATCACGGAACATCTCAGCGAGGAGTGGCTTATCCAGCGTTCGCATTTTGTGGGCAAAATCACGCCGCAACTGCTTTAACTTTTCTACTTGATCCCGGCCTAGAAAGGACCACGTCGTTTCTGGAGGTGCTGGCGGCTGGCTGAGCAGAGCTATTTTATGCCGTAATTCAGCTTTTTTCAGCGGTTTTTTTCCCAGGTAGGCAATAGTCCTGGTCTGTACTTTTCCATCCTGGCGCTGGGACTGCTTCAGGTAAAAGTACTTTTTGCCGTGGATGGTTTTGCGTTCGAGGTACATGGAGCCTTTTTAGTTTTAGGGACTACATATATTTAAATCTTTTGGTTTTTAGGGATTACTATGCCCGCCATACAACTTTTCCCATTCTTCCCCAAACTTCCCGGCAATCTCTTTATCTTTTATGATTAATAAATTCTCATCATTCCGCTCATTCCCGCCTTCCGTCGGGTTGAAGGAGCCCGTTATCACCGTTTCACCGTCGATAATGAACACCTTGTGATGCAGATTGCGGGGATTGCTGTCCTTGATGACGTTCTCGGCACCCAGCTGATACTGCAGCACCGGAAATTTGGAATATTCGCTAATCTGTCGCGCTTCCATAATGCCCTGAATAGGAATGCCCTCCAAATGCTGGAGGAGCAGGACATTGGCAATACCTTCGTGAGTAAAAGAAAAGGTCATGAATTGGATAGAATGCTTCGCTCTCCGTAACTCTTCTTTAACCTGGTCAGCACAATGATCTTCCGGACAGAAATAAATCTTGAGGGGAACTGTACCCACAAGGATTTGTGGATTCCTGATCTCTTCCCCGCCTTTGAATTGACCGTTCCAGAGTTCCTGAAATTCCTCTCCATAATTTTGGGCTACCAGGGAAGAGCTGATCAGCATCAGATTATTATTGTTTTTATGGGCATCATTTTCAGTTGGATTCATCGAACCGGTGCTGACCGTCTTGCCGTCAATGACGCAGAATTTGTTGTGCATCAGGCCCCATTTGTCGGCGCGAACAAAAGAATGGTTAAATTGGGAGAGGTAATCGTTGTCGGTAACAACTTTAACCTCGATTGCTGTTGACTTTTCCAGCAGCACTTTCTTAACGGATTCCAAATCAATCTCAAACAGGGCGCAGTGAATAGTAGAATTGGCTGCATCCAGAAAATCCGTAAGGATCTTCTCACAGTTGTCACGCGGGCAGAAGGAGAGCTGGAGGCTGCCGGGAGAGGGAAGGAAAGAGTTTATGGTGGCGGTCGTAGCCGCGGTAGGGGTTACTCGTTGGAGCACCAAGACCGCCAAAAGAAGGGAAAATGAAAGTACTGCTGTCACCAGCAGCCAGATTTTTTTCATGCCAAGCGTGAGGTGGGGGCACTATAAAAATCTTGAGGCGATCTTGGGGCAGATTTGTAATCTTCACATCTCCTCCATTGCCTCAATCCCCAGGAGCTGTAAACCATTCGCCAATACTTGTCGCACCCCCCTCACCAACTCTAACCGCGCTTTCATTAATTCTTTATCCTCTGAAATGACCGGACAGGCATGATAAAATTCATTAAAGGCCTGCGCTAAATCCAGCAAATAGCGACAGAGCACGTGCAGCTTATAATTTGCTGCCTCTTCTGCCGTTTCCGGGAATCTGGACAACAGAGTAACAAGATTTTTTTCTCGTGGATCAGCCAGCAGGGCATAATTTATTCTTCCCTGTTTAATTTGGTCTTCTTCTTCATCTTCTTCTCGTGCTCTCCTTTTTCCTGCCTTTTCTGATTTTCCTGCTTTTTCCAAGATGGAACAGCCTCGAGCATGAGTATATTGCACGTAGGGTCCGGTCTCCCCTTCAAAACTGATCGATTCTTTAGGATCAAAGACCATCTCTTTTCCTGCATCCATCTTGAGCATGAAGAATTTGATCGCGGCCAGAGCAATGCTTTCGGCCCGCCGTTCAATTTCCTTCTCTGCCAGTTTTTCATATCGAACACGAACTTCCTGCCTGGCTAATGATGCCAATTCATTCAAAATATCATCAGCATCAACTACTGTTCCTTCCCGGGACTTCATTCTCCCGGTAGGCAGATTAACCAACCCATAACTCAAGTGATGCAGGCGCCGGGCATAGGGACGTTCCAGCAATTCCAAAATCTTAAAGAGCTGCTTAAAGTGAAGATTTTGTTCTGAGGCTACAACATACACCATCGTATCAAACCGGAAATCCTGATAGCGCAGCTGGGCTAAATAGAGGTCCTGGGTGATATAAATGCTCGTGCCATCTCCCCGTAGCACCACCTTATTAGGCAGGTTATACGCTTCCAGCTTCGCCACGATATTTTTCTGGTCGTCCTTCTCAAAAATCCCTTTCTTCAGGCCTTCAAAAACGATCTCTTTGCCCTGCTCATAATAATCAGATTCAAAATATTCTTTCTCAAAGGTGATGCCGACGCGCTTATACGTCTGGACAAAGCCCTGGAGGACCCAGGCGGTCATAGTTTTCCAGAGCTTCTGGACTTTAGGATCTTTATCTTCCCAGTGGAAGAGCAGCTCTTGCGCTTCACGCTTTAGTCCAGGATCTTCTTTCAGTCTGTTGGCAAACAACACATAATAATCGCCGACAAAGTGATCGCCCTTTTTGTTGGCGTTATCTGGTTTCTTCCCTTTTCCCCATTTCTGATAGGCGAGCATGCTTTGGCAGATGTGGATGCCGCGGTCATTGACAATGTTGACCGGATGGACTTTATTTCCTTGAAAAGCCAGCAGGCGGCAGAGGGCATTGCCGATCGCTATATTGCGCAGATGCCCCAAATGCAAAGGCTTATTCGTGTTAGGGCCACAAAATTCAATGACGATATTGTGCGGTTTTTGCGGTTCTTTCCCGGTATCATTCATACTGCCAAACTTTTCTTTTTCCTGACGGATTCGGCTCAGGGTCTGCTCGGCCACGACCACCGGGTTGAGGAAAAAATTCAGATAAGGGCCCGCGATCTCCATTTTGGCGAGAAAGAGCGGCAATTTTAATCTTGCTTTAAGCTTCTCGGCTAGTTTCTCTGCTTCTTGTTTTGGGTTTTTCCCCAGCAGAAAGCAGGGAAAAGCGTAATCGCCCAACGTAGGATCGGGAGGCAGAGCTAAGAGTTTGTCTACATCGAGAGCAGGCAATTTTGTCTCGCGGGCGAGCAACTCCCGCAGCTGTTGGCGATAGGACATGGCGGGAAGGAGAGGAGGATTCTTTAAATAGGTAGCGGTTGGAAGTAATACTTCACTATCCTAAAGCATTACCAGCATCTTCAAAACTCTTGACGTGTTTCCTGAAGGCGCTGCGTCCCTAACGAAAATCCGGTGGATTTTCGGAACACTTATAACGTCACCGACCTTTTCTTCCGCCAGAGCAGCGCGGTCTTGGTCCGGCCGCCACAGAAGCTGGTGATCAGCTGCTCCGTCTCGATCAGCATTCCCCGCAGTTTTCCTCTGGTGACTGGCGGCAAAGTTTCAATATGTAGGATGGCATTGGTCGTGGAAGAGGTCAATGCCGTCACCGGATTCTTCCAGTAATCTAACTTGGCCCCCAGGATTTTCTGCTCATCGCGGTAATAAAGCTCCCCCTTCTTAAGCTGAAGCCTCTTAAGCTGAAGCGGACCCGCTTTCGGCCCCTCATTTTTCCTCGCTTCTTCCACCAGATCAAAAATAATCCGGCCCTGCACTTTGCTGCGGTCATCAAGAGCCATCGGCACCAAATGCTTAAGCATCAGATAATGAACAATGTTGGTAAGTACGTCTTTCCCTACAGCCGACTTGCCCTCCAGCACCTGGTGTAACAGCTTTTCCAAAGCGGTATGATAATGTCTTGCCTCTTTGCCGAATTCCCGCCGGGCCGCTTCCCAGGGCGCAATCAGGTAATGAGTTTTTGTGGTGTCTTTATGGAAGGTCAGACGGATCAACTTCTCGGCATCCTGCACGAGATGGGCTGATGCGGGAAGCTTAGACTTATTATCAATATCGTGTATGACCACAATTCCCAGCCGGAGTTTAGGCAACGTTTCAAACACTTCCGGCATCAGAGAGATGTTCATGGTAAAAGACCTTTTTGCTTTCTTTATTCTTTTTTTTTTAAGATTTTTTATTCTTTCTTTTGGCTTTTTTATTTTTCCTTTTTTTCCTTCTTCACTTCTTTCTTTATTTCTTTCTTTTCTTCTTTCCCTTGCTGTTTGGGGAAAAGAGTATTATGTTTCTGGCGATGGGCGGGAGAAAGGCCATCCACAATCAAGCGATGCCAGAACCCTTTCTTCTCCAAGGAGGAAGGGATGCCATAATGATAATTCTGCTGGTCTAAATCATAACGGATCTGCTGCAGAAGCTTCATGTTGCGCCGCTCGTAATGGATGCGCACTAAAATAAGGATGATGTAAATGCCGAATATCCCTCCCACTAACAGGCTGGCTTTGAGCAGCAGGGGACGGATAACATCAACCAGCGGCTGCAGGGCGCCAGCGTCGATCTCCAGAGGGAGCTGTGAAATAAGGCTATCGGGGAGTTGTTCCGGGAGCTGTTCGGGAACGGCCGCTGCTGCTTTCATCAATACAGCTGTTGATATAGCGGTAAATACGGCTGTTGCCAGCATTCTAGAACCGTATTTAAAGCAGTATTTAAAGCAGTGTTTAAAGTGCAGTTTCATGCTCATCCTCTTTCTCTGCGGATAAAGAATTAACCCTATTTATATGTTTCGCTCAGGAAAATTTTATAAAGCAGCCTAAAACAGTGCTAGTAGCCCCGCTGTGGCTACTCCATAGCCCCGTAGAAGAGCTAAAACTCTACGGTCTGTAGTGGACTAGCATAGGACCCTTTGGTTCCCCTGGTTGGCGGAACAGAAAACTCGGGTGAACAGAAAGGTCTTGACCTCGGTTCGAATACTGTTGAGGAAGTAGTAACTTTTGGCGTAGGCCGGAGGTGAGGCATCTTTGATCGTATGAAAGTCCGAGCGGGGCTATTTTTTTTTCCTCGGACCCATGGTCTAGCGGCTACGCAAAATGGCTGGCGCCGCAGATGACATCGCCTTCACACGGCGGAGATCGCCGGTTCGAATCCGGCTGGGTCCATTGCCTTTTATTTGTTGTGAATACTCCGCCCCTTGGGGCGGTGGGGATTTTTATTTCCCCTAAATCCTGCTCAGTTCCATTTCCCTTTCAGCTCTTTAAATCTACCCCCTTCAATACTCCCCCTGATCTCTTCCATCATCCTCTGAAAGAACCATAGATTATGGTACGTGGCCAAAGTATAGGCCAGCAATTCCCCGGCTTTAAACAAGTGCCGCAGGTAAGCCCGGGAAAAATTCTGGCAGACATAACATTTACAGGCCGGATCAAGCGGCTTTTTATCATCTTTAAACTGAACATTCAAAATCCGATACCGAAACTTATTCTCCCTCGTGCCCCCACTTTCCGGGCGGAGGAAAATATAGCCTACTCTGGCGAGCCTTGTTGGCAAAACACAATCAAACGTATCAATCCCCAGCTGCACATAATTAAAGATATCGTCCACACTGCCGATCCCCAGCAGGTGCTTTGGTTTCTCTGGGGGAAGAACGTCCATCATCCATTTCATCACCTCTAACGATTTCTCTTTAGGCTCGCCAAAAATACTTCCTATTCCTATGCCCGGAAACGGCAGGCCGGCAATAAAACGGGAACTTTCCCCTCTCAAGTCTTTATATTTCCCACCCTGCACGATGCCATACAGCGCCTGCTTGCTTTGCGTGCTTCTTTGCTGGCTTCTGTTGTGGTTTAATCTGCTGAACTCCCGCCAACAGCGTTCCGCCCAGTGATGTGTGCGCTGCATGGCCTTCTTGGTCGTTTCATAATCAGCATTAAAATCCAAACATTCATCAAAGGTAAAGATGATGTCTGCCCCTAAATCCCGCTGGATCTGGATGGATTTTTCCGGGGTAAGAACGTGCCGGGATTGGTCAATATGCGATTTAAATTCCACGCCGTCATCATTAATGGTGCAGATGCTTTTATCCAGCGCTCTTTTATTTTTATCCAGCATTCCTTTCTGCATCCCTTTATTTAAGCTGAAGATCTGAAACCCGCCGGAATCGGTAAAGAGCGGTTTGTTCCAATGCATGAATTGATGCAGCCCGCCCAGCTTCTTGACAGTTTTTTCGCCAGGGCGGAGATAAAGATGATAGGTATTGCCTAATACTGCCTCTACACCGATTTCTTCCAGTTGGGCCGAGGTTATTCCTTTGATGGTAGCTTGGGTAGCAACGGGGATGAAGGCCGGCGTGGGAATAGAGCCATGAGCAGTCGTAATCAGGCCGCAACGAGCTTGGCTGTGCTTGTCCTGGGCAGTAATTTGGAAAAACAAATCTTTATCGGGAGCCATATCCCTGCCATAAGCCCTACTTTATTAAATCTAACGGCGAATAATTTATAAGCCCTTTCCTATTTACCTGACCTATGGGCGAACGGCGCTTAGTGATTGACCACCTGAAATTCAGCTATGACGGGCTGTTTAACGTGAATGAGCTCTACAGCGTAATCTCGGGCTGGTTCTTTGAAAAGGGCTACGACTGGCACGAGCATATGAATCAGGAGTTAGTAACTACGGAAGGCCGACAGGTCCGCCTGATCCTGGAACCCTGGAAAAGCGTCACCCAGTTTTATAAGCTGATTGTCAACATCCACCTGAACCTGATTGACCTCAAGGGGGTAGAAGTAGAGCATAAGGGCCAGACCGTACAGCTCAGTCAGGGAACGGTGCGGATGACCATTGACGGCTATGTGATGAGCGATCGCTCCGGCGCTTGGACCAGGAAGCCTTTGTATTGGTTCTTTACCATGGTCGGACAGAAATACTTTTTCCGCGACCATTTTGCGCGGATGGAAGCCTGGCTGAAAAGTGATGTGGATGACATGTACAATAAAGTGAAAAATTATCTGAATGTGATGAAGTATACGTATCAAGGATAGGAAAGATAAATATTAAAAACAAACCTGACAACAAAAAATCATCCTATAGTAAGTGACCTAAATATTTATACAAATGTCACTTACTATATTCCGAAAGACATAACTATTTGTATAATTATTTATGTCTTTCGCTATAGAGCATCAGAGCTGGCCTAAAAATGTTAGAAACTCACTGTGAAAAAAATTTAGTGATCAACGGCCGGGAATTGAAGTATTCCGGTATCTTTCGTAGTGATGAGCTCTTTGCTGCTATCAACCAGGCCCTGCGGGAACGAGGGTATGAACGGCGAGAGAAAAAGACGGAAGAAACAGTAACAGTAGAGGGAAAACGCACCCTTATTGAACTGCGCCCGTACAAGGAAAAGACCAGTTACGTGGCCTTGATGTTAAAAATTCGCATCATTCTGGAGAAGGTGACGGAAACAGTACAGCCGCGCCCGGGCCAGCAGTACAAAGAAAAATTCCAGCAGGGCGATATACTTTTGATCTTTGACGCCTGGTCGATGACCGATTATGAAGCACGCTGGGGCCTGAAACCCTGGGCCTACTTCCTTAAAGGGCTGATCAACAAATTTCTTTACACCTGGCCGCTGGAAGCCGGGTTTATGGGGGAAGTGATGAGTGATACTGCTTATATCTATGCCCGAGCGAAAAAGCTGTTACTTTCGTATCAGCCGGAGCGGGCGAAACCGCCGGCGGAAGAGGAAATCAGAAGGAAAGTGGAAGAAGAGATGGAAGAGGAGATGAAGCAGGGGTTAAAAGAGGCGGAGTAAAGAGAGTCCGGTTGATCGGTTATAGGGAGTTTTTAATTGCCAATAGCAATCTTATAAATACCAAACTTATATATACTCCATTATTCTTTTCCTTTAAAAAAGAGGATGAAAGCGACCACTATCGTATACCTGGCAGTATTCCCGCTTCTGCTTCTTCCTCTCCTGGCCATAGCTCATGAAGAAGATCGTGTCGATGGCCGTTACGATAATAATGATAATGACCATTACGATGGTGCCCTAGCCTTAAAACAGCGCTCATTCAATATCGCCGTGGGCGTAACATTCTATTTAGTTATTATAACGCTGGTCCTGCTGCGCTATGGAAAACTGTTCACCTCTCGGCAAAAATGGGCGTTTTATCTGGCCATCGCCGTTCCCGTCGCCCTCGTGACCTTGTATGCTGCCGGCACTACCATTTACCTTAACCTCACTTCGCATACCGCTGGCCCTGTACATTGGCACGCTGATTTCGAGATCTGGAATTGCGGAAAACAGATTGATTTGCGTGACCCTCGCGGTGCCAGCAACAGGATTGGTACTTCTACTTTCCATGAGCACGGTGATAACCGGATTCACGTGGAAGGGGTAGTCGTCAAGCTCCCGGATGCCAGCCTACACCGCTTTTTTGAAGTAGTAGGCGGGAAACTGGCCGAAGAAGAACTGCGGGTTCCCACCAATGAAGGTTTCGTTTCCGTTGGCAAAGGCGATTTCTGTGAGAATGGTGAGGGGGACGAGGAAGGGAAAGTTCAGGTTTTTGTCTATCAAACGGAAGGGGAAACATACCAGCAGCGTAAGATAACTGATGAATATGTGCTCTCACCTCAGGCCCTGGTTCCACCGGGAGACTGCCTGATCATTGAATTTGACCGGGAGAAAGAGCATACTGATAAACTCTGCCTTTCTTACCAGCGGGCGATCGAGCGGGGTGAACTCCATGGCCGTTGAAGCCTTCCTGCCGATGCTGGGTACGGTGATTGTTTCCGCGGCAATAGACTCCATCAACCCCTGTGCTATTGGCGTGCTGATCCTGATGGTTTCAGTGTTGCTTGCTTTCCGTAAATCAACCAGAAAAATGCTCCTGCTGGGCAGCGTCTACATTCTTTCGGTGTTCACTGTCTACCTGTTGGCGGGGCTGGGGCTGCTCTACAGCCTTTCCAGAATACCCCTCTGGGTGACAGAATACGTTTCCATCGGCGTGGGCATCTTATTGATAGCGGCCGGCCTGCTGGAAATCAAAGATTTCTTCTGGTATGGGCGCTGGTATTCGTTAACGATTCCTTCTCGTTACGTGAAACGGATCCATCTCTTTTCGCAGCAGGTTTCCATCCCCGGCGTAATCGTGCTAGGCGCTTTTGTCTCCGCCGTTGAATTGCCCTGTACCGGTGCGCCTTACCTAGCGATCATCATGCTCTTATCGCAGTATTTTGATTTCACCGCTTTCCTGATGCTTGTCTTGTATAATATAATCTTCATCCTACCGCTGCTGGTCATCTTATTCATGGTCGCAGCGGGCAAGAGGCTCCATGAGATCAAGGCCTGGAAACAGCGCACCCGGCGTTACATGCGCTTGTTTGCCGGCGTGCTGCTGGTAGCTTTAGGCTGGCTGCTGGTCTTCATTGCCAATGGGACGATTAATTTAGGGTAAAATTTTTCCTGCGCAAAATGACTCAAGTCATAAAAAACAGTGGTGTACGGCAACGCTACGATGCCCGGAAAGTCTATGGTTCCGTCTACGCCGCCTGCTTTGTCGCGGCGATGGCCGAAGAACGTTGTGCCCAGCTTGCTGCCCACGTCAGCAGCATAATCAGCAAAGTGCTGGAAAAGAAGGCAGAAATTGCCTCCAGTTATATCTCCCGTCGGGTTACCCGGGAATTGAAGAAGCTGAGCAAGGAAGCTGCTTTTATGTACAGCACCCACCGGGATATTGGATAAAAATTTTCTGTAAAGTACTTAACTTTTGCGGTTTTGGCGTTTCTCGTAATGGTGAGCGCTGAGTTTAGTGCTGCCGGCCCCGCCTAACGTGGTGGGCCGAGCTACACCTTTCGTAAGACGGAAATCGTCCGTTCCGCCGCTTTAGATTACTACAGCCAATATGCTGCCAGGTGGACATTAGGCGGCGGCGTTGTTCGTCCCAGCACTCACCATTTTAACAATCTTCAAAACCGCAAAAGTTAACTTACTTATTTCTTCTTCAGCCTAACATCCCGCTCATAGACAATTTCCCGGCCCCAG
>JBBSWG010000067.1:0-9468 GCA_038046425.1 Nanobdellota archaeon | reverse complement strand
TTTATAAACCTCCTCATTTTTGCCCTTTTATGCCTAAAAAGAGCCATTTAAGCCTGAACGCCATGGACAAAATCCTGCGGGAAGCCGGCGCGGTCCGGGTCTCGGATAAAGCTAAAGAAGCGCTCGCCGAGATCTTACAGGAAAAAGGCGTGGAATTAGGAAGAGATGCCGCTCGATATGCGCTGCATGCCGGGAGAAGAACGGTGATTGATAAGGACGTGCAGTTGGCAGTAAAAGGAATCGAGTAAAAAGATTAATAAAGAGCCAGCTTAAAGAGAGCGGAGCAAGGAGGAGGTCGAGGTGCACATGGAATACGAAAAGAAGTTAGTTACCGTCGGCAGCTTAAAGAAAGGTGATACGGTCATCATTGATGAAGCGGCCTGTAAAGTAACTGATTTAGCCACCAGCCGGCCGGGAAAGCATGGCCATGCCAAAGTAAATCTGACCGCGGTTGGCCTGCTCGACCAAAAGAAACGCAACATCGTTTTGCCCGGGCACGATAAGATTGAAGTTCCCATCATCGAAAAGAAATCGGCGCAGATCCTCTCGGTGTCAGGAAATACCGCTAATGTGATGGACACCGCTACCTATGAAACCTTTGAGATGGAGATTCCGGAAGAATTGCAGGGACAGGTGCAGGACGGGATGGAAGTCTTATACTGGCAGGTCATGGGCCTGAAAGTGATGAAGCAGGTGAAGTAAAAGAAGTAAAAAATAATAAGTAAAGAATGATAAGTAAAGAATAATGAATGAAGTAAATTGCTGGTGATCAATCATGGTCAAGAATGAGGAAGGTACGGCCCGATTGTTAAAGAACATTTTTGTCTGCCGCAGCTGTAAAGCTAAGATCAGAGCGCCAAGCCTAAAAGTCTCGCAGGGCAAAGTGAAGTGCCGAAGTTGTAAGTCCCGAGCCTTGCGGCCCAAGAGAAGGAAGTAGAGAGAATTTTGCGGCGCAAAAATTTTAAGTTCATTGGGATTATAAACCATAACCTCATGTTGTCTTCCTATATTTACCGTTAAATGAACCAATTATATAAATTTTCCCATTAACTATTTAAACAGCCCTGATTTCATCGGAGGCATGACCCCGGAACAACGGTTGACTTTATTGAAACGCAATACTCAAGAGATTGTTACGGAGGAAGAGCTGTTATCGCTGCTTAAATCAAAAAAACAGCTGTCGGTCTACCTGGGGACGGCTATCACTGGCCGGCCGCATATTGGTTATTTTGTCTGGGTCTTAAAACTGGCTGATTTTCTGAAAGCAGGATTTAAAGTTAAAGTTCTTCTGGCTGATCTGCATGGCGCGCTGGACAACACGCCCTGGAAAGTGCTGGAGAAACGATACAATTATTATGCGCAGGTCATTCCGTTGATGTTTACCTCCGTTGAGGCCGAAACCAAGAACATTCAACTCATTAAAGGCTCAGAATTCCAGTTGAAAAAAGAGTACTATCTTGATCTGCTGAAACTTTCAACATTCACCACCGTTCATGACGCCAAGAAAGCCGCTTCCGAAGTCGTTAAATTTGGTGACAATCCTAAGCTAGGGGGATTACTCTATCCTTTGATGCAGGCGCTGGATGAGGAATATTTGGGGGTAGACATCCAATATGGTGGGATTGACCAGCGTAAGATTCTGATGTTGGCCCGGGAAGTGCTGCCTAAAATTGGCTACAAGCCGAGAATTGAGTTCATGACCCCGCTCGTTCCAGGTTTAGTGGGGAAGAAGATGTCCGCTTCCGATCCGAAATCAAAGATTGATCTGCTGGATGACGAAAAATCAGTTACGGAGAAAGTGAATGGAGCGTACGCTGAAGAAGGGGTAGTTGAAGATAATGGCCTGCTCGCCTTCCTGAAATCTGTGATTATGGTGCTCAAAGAAGAAAACAAAGAGAAGTTGGTCATCGAACGGCCGGCTAAATGGGGCGGGAATCTTACTGTTACCAGTTATCCGCAGATTGAGGAGCTTTACCGCAAAAAGCAGTTGCATCCTTTAGATTTGAAGATGGCGGTGGCGAAGGAAATCAACGTGCTGTTAGCACCTTTCCGCAGGAACAGCGAGAAGTTGGAGCGGCTGGCGCGGGAAGCATACCAAGACTAAAAATCTCACTTCCCTTCCAGCACTACACAGGCATGATTCTTAAAGTACGTTCGGGCCACTCTCTGTACATCCGCTACGGTTACCTTTCTGATCCGGTGTACGTACTCTTTCACTAATTGGGCATCTTTAACCTGCTCCCAGAACAAGAGCTGGTCCGCTAATTTGGGCAACTCTTCAATGTCCAGAAGATAATCGCCTTCGACAAATTCTTTGGCTTCCTGCACTTCCTCGGCCGGGACATTTTTTATTTTATCCAGCTCTTCCAGGATCAGCTTTTTTACTAGGGCGACATTTTTCCGGTCGATAGAAGCATACGCAGCAAAGTAGCCGGCCGTTAATTCTGCTGCCTGCTGGGAGCCCACTTCATAGGCCAAGCCTTTCTTGGCCCGGATCTCGGTGAATAAGCGTCCACTCTGTCCTCTTCCCAAAATGCCATTGATTACATCGAACACATACGAGTCAGCATGCCCCCGGGAAACTGTCTTATAGCCAAGAACGATATAGGTGTTCACTACCTTCTTTTTTTCTCGCCGTTCCTGGTTTTTTGTAGCTACAGGTTCCCGTACGGGCGCAAGACGGGGAGTAGGCGCCGGTTTGCCTCTAAATTTCCGTTGAATCTCTCTGCGCCAGCCGGGCACATCGCCCACCACGCTTATCACTATATTATTCGGCCGGTAATAGCACCGGAAATAGTGGATGATCTTTTCCCGGGTGAGTTTGTGGATGACTTTTTTGTCTCCATACGTAGGGTAGCGGCTGGGATGCTTGATAAACAAATGTTTCTGGAAAAGCACCCATTGATAAAAGCGGGGATCATCATAGACTAGGTCAATTTCTTTCAATACGACATTTTTCTCCTTAGTGATATCTGCTGGCTTAAACAGCGAATTCTGCAGCATGTCAGCGAGAACATCAACCGCAATGGGAAACTGTTTTTGGAGGACCTTGATGTGGAAGCAAGTTCTATCACCGGTCGTATAAGCATTAAAATCACCACCGATACGTTCAATTTCATTAGTGATGGCTCGATTCGTCGGCCTCTTGGCCGTGCCTTCAAACAGGATATGTTCTAAAAAATGGGCTATGCCCCGTTCAGCAGCGGTTTCATTATTACTGCCTACTTTCACCATGGCCTGCAGGACGACCGCAGCACTGGGTTTAGGGTAATATAAGATGGTCAACCCGTTCTTCAGCACCACTTTTTGCATGGGGGAAGGTTATCTGCAGGGTTTATAATCTTTCCTGAAGAAACATTTTTAACCATTGCCTGTTTAGTTCCGGTTAATGAAGCTTCCGCAACTCCAACAGCACCTAAAGAACGAAAAGATAGATCTTGCTTTCTTTACCTTACCGGATGCCACTATCACCTACTTTACCCAACTGAAGCCATCGTTTGCTTACGTACTCCTTACCCCTAAAACCGCCACGTTCTATTATACTTCCCTGGATAAGAAACCAAAGCTAAAAGGGATTACTACTAAACCAATAACTAAAAACTGGCATAAAGCCTCTGGTAAGATGGCTCGAATCGGCATCAACAAACGCAGCCTAACGGTAGCGCAGCTGGAACGCCTCAAGAAACTCTGGCCGAAGGCGAAGTTTGTGGACCTGGCCCCTGCTCTTGACCAGCTACGGCAGCAGAAAACGAAAGAGGAAGTGGAGAAGATCCGGAAAGCTTGTGCTATTACCAGCACTGCTTTTACCGTTTTGCTCCGAGAGCTGCCTCAGAAGAGATTAAAGAGTGAACGCGACGTCGTTGAATTCCTGGATGCCCAATTTCGTGCTCGGAGTGCAGAACCGGCCTTCCCCACCATTGTAGCGATGGGCAGGAATGCGGCTATTCCCCACCACATTCCAGACGATACTAAGCTTACGAGGGGCTTCTTAGTTATTGATTTTGGCGCCAAATTCCAAAATTATTGTGCGGACATGACCAGGACGGTTTATTTAGGCCAGCCGACGAAGAAAGAAAAGGAAATTTATGATTTGTTGTTAGGGGCACAGCAGGCCGCTATTACCGCAATAAAAGAAAGCGTTTCCTTCCACCAGCTTGATAAAGTAGCCCGAAAGAAACTAGGAGGATTTTCTAAAAACTTCACCCATTCTTTGGGCCATGGCATCGGGTTAGACGTACATGAAGCGCCCACGTTTTCGGATAAGAAAGCTCAAGTGCAAGAGAACACCGTGTTTACCATTGAGCCCGGGATTTATCTTCCGGGCAAGCTGGGGATCAGGATTGAGGATACGCTGGTGTGGGATAAGGAAGTGAAGATTCTGACCACTTCCTCAAAAGAACTGATCACCATTAACAATTAAATTTATTTTCATACTCTTTTCCAGCACTTTCTTGGCGGCCGCTCTCGTTTCAGGTTAGTGAAGTGGTACCTCTCAACGAAAGTAATATAAAGACCATCGGCAGAGCTCCACCCATGCTCGAATTCCTCTTCAAATATAAGTTCATCATCCTGTTCTACCTACTCGTGGCCCTCTTCCTGCTCTGGAAGCGGAAAAAGCTGGACGTACAGGGTAAAATCATTCTTCTTTATAGGACTAAATGGGGCCTCCGATGGATGGAGAAGTATTCTACCAAATTCCGGGAATGGGTCATCCTGTTGGGTTATATTGGTGTTGGCGCAGGGTATGTTGGTCTAATTTTCATCTCCTATATCCTGATTCGCAACCTCTGGGATCTGTTTACGAAGCCGGAAGCGGTTTCCGGTGTTTCGTTAGTGCTGCCGGGCGTCAATGTTCCTGGGTTAGGCGTACTACCTTTTTGGTACTGGATTACCGCTATTTTTGTCATTGCCGTCGTGCATGAATTTTCTCATGGTATTGTCGCCCGAGCACATAAACTAGAAGTGAAAAATACGGGTTTGGTCTTCTTTGGCCCGATACTGGGAGCATTTGTCGAACCCGATGAAAAAAAGCTGCGTAAAGAGCAGGACATCATCCAGTACTCGGTGCTTTCCGCCGGCTCATTTTCCAATATCCTATTAGCGATTGCTGCTTTAATCCTGATGTCCCTGCTGTTCTCTCCCTGGCAACAGGCTATGGTCGAGCCGACCGGATTTACCTTTGATTCTTATGTTGAGAGGAATGATGAAAAATATCCGTTTGCCCAGGCCAGCATTCCCGCAGGAACCTTAATTACTGGTATCAATGATCTTGCCACCAAGAATTTTCAGGATTTTGGCGAGGAGTTATCATTTTATAAACCGGGCGAGGAGATTGCCGTAAGGGCAAAAGAGAAAGATTATCGTATAACCCTCGCGACGAATCCCGACAACCCTAAAAAGCCCTTTTTAGGGATTAAGGACATTAAGAACGAGTTTGACATCAAGCCCGCATACGCCACGGGGCTGGGAAACGCTGCTTATTATGTTGTCAACTGGCTCACCGGCTTTCTGCGCTGGTTGTTCATCCTGAGTTTAGGAATTGGGTTATTTAACCTCTTACCCCTGCCCATTGTTGATGGCGGCAGAATGGCGCAAGTCTTTTTGCACAGGCTGAAAGGACCGGAAGTGGGGGAACGGCGGTATCGGCAGGTTAGCCTGCTGTTCCTGCTGATCGTGTTGATGAATTTGTTTTTTCCGCTCGTGACAAAGTTGTTTTGAATTCCTGCAACTTCCTTCCGGCTTCCTGTAATTGCTGCAACTCTTCCGGCTCCAGACTCCACTGCTCAATCTTCTCCAAGCCTTTCCTCCCTAAGATTACCGGTACGCCCAGCGAAACATCCGTCAATCCATATTCACCCTTCAGATTAACTGAACACATCAGCAATCTCTTCTGGTCTTTGATGATCGCTTCTACCATATCGGCAGTAGCAGCAGCGGGAGCAAAGACCGTCGCTCCTTTCTTCTGGATGACGGTTAAAGCAGTTTGCCTGATCCGCTCTTTAATGTTCACTTTTTCTTCGGTGGAAAAAGAGCTTTTCCTCCCCTTAATCATTACTCTGCTGAAAATTGGCACCTGGTCCTCGCCATGCTCCCCCAATACATACGCTTCCACTTCCTGCTCCGGGAAGCCCAAAGCTATCCTAAACCGGGAAGAGTCTAACTGCCCACCGGAACCAATCACCTTCTCGCGCGGAAAACCTTGCTGATGAATGAAATGGTTAATGATATCCATTGGATTGGTGATGGTAATGATAATTGCATACGGATAATATTTTTTAATTTCCTGGATGATGGAGCCTACAATCTTTATGTTGGTTTCTGCTAACACCAGCCGATTTTTCATCTCTGCAGTTCTCGGCTTGCCAGCGGTGATGATGATAATATCTGAATCTTTGATGGCGGGATAATCAGCAGCATAGACTTTGGTCTTATGGCGATAAGGCAAAGCTTGCTGGATGTCCGCAGCTTGCCCCACAGCCAGATCCTTAAGAAGGTCTATTAATACTAATTCTTTAACGAGGCCCCGGGCTGCGATTTCCTGGGCGATGGCTGCTCCCAGGTTACCGGCGCCGATGATCGAGAGTTTAGGCATGAGGTCAGGAGAACTCTTTCTCGAGAATGTGATGCACCTGCTTTTCAAGAGTATCGAGCTTGTTCTCAAGAATATCCCAAATTCTGATGAAATTAATCTTCCAATATTTATGAGCAACAACAATAAAGGTGTTTTGGGAAAAATCCTCTAAATCCAGATTAAAAGTGTATTTTTTAATCCGTTCAATACCTACCAGAATATCTTTTAAGTACAAATCAGATGCTCGCTTCAATTTTAATTCCTCCAAAGATCGAAGGTTTTAGTTCCTCTTTAATAAGAGCTGGTTCACCAAGGTCTACTCTCTTTCCTAGTAATGTCTCTAAAAAGTGGAGCAATCCAACATAATCATCAAATAATCCCCTTCCCGGCTCAAATTCTACCAGGAAGTCAATGTCACTGTTCTTCTTCGCTTCTCCCTGGGCATAAGAACCGAACAAAGTTAGTTTCTGGACGCCAAACTGTTTAATGGTCTCTTTGTGCTGTTCGATCCTGGTTAGGATTTGGTCTTTGCTGAGCATGGGTCTAAAAAAGAGGGGCATTTTTATAAACGTTTCTACCGAGAAAGATATCTGGTGCGATTCGTCAAAATGAGGGCGGGCGGACCACCGGTCATAGACCGGTAGCATGCTCGCTTCGCTCGCCGCCCGCCCCATTTTGAGCGTGCTCAAAAATATACCGCCTAGAATTTCGCAGGTGGACTTTGTCCACCAGTCAATAGACTGGTGGTATATTTTTGACACATCAAAGATAATCAACTTCGCCTTCAGGGAACCGTTCTTTTGCTTTAAGGTAAACGACTTCTGGTCTGAAGAATAAAAATGTTGCTCGCCGAAATAGAATTCCCTTTTTCAACTGCGGACTTCCCTACGGTCAGTTCGCAGGGTTCAAAGGGCGGCTCGCCCTAAAACCTTCTCAGGCTTTTTTTCTAAATCTTACTTTCCCTGATAAAATTTCTGGTTCAGCAATGGCCTGCTCCCGCGATAAATCTCATCAATGGTATCAGCCAGACCGAGAGCATAAGGGACGGGATCGACCACCCTCTCCCGGCTAGCGCCAGCAGTAGGTTTCACGGCTTTTTCATACCCATACACATTAAATTCGCTGGCCGTAGCAAAGTACATACTGGTCTGTCGGGGATCAACCTCGGCTTTGAGATGAGTCTGAACCAGAACCTGTTCCAGGCCCGGCAAGAGGCCACGTAGCTTCCCTTGCTGCAGTTTTACAAAAACATCCTGCCCGGTATGCTCATAGCCAATCAATTTTAAGTCCAGGCAAACCAAATCATCAGGAGTGATGCTCTGTTGCTGCCAGTAAGCAAGATCAGTTGTACGCTCTACTGCCAGGTCAACAAAGTTGTAACCTCGACTCTGCAGTTCGACCAGCGCTTCCGCTTTAGTCCCTCGCTCATCATCGACCATGAAGATACACCGCATACTACTCTATTGTAAAGAATTGCTTTTAAACATTGTTGTCCTGCAATATATAGGTAAGGTTAATTGGAAGTGGGGCGGGCGGCGAGCATGCCACCAGTCTGTGACGGGCGGGGTCCACCAGCCCTCATTTTGACAGAGGGTTATGCTGAAGTAGGTAAGACCATGATTCTCCTTTTCTCCACCTCAAATCTCACCGGCAAGAACTTTTCCGACACATAGATATTCGTCAGGGCATGCTTGCTCACTTCCCGTACTATAATGCTGGAACCAGGCAGCAGCGCCATAACCGGAATTAATTGGTCTTCCGCATGAATGTCCACCGCTGCCTGGGAATCAATTTCCCGAATAAGCTTTCCGGCAGCCTCTTTTCCAATTTGCTCTGAGGTTTTACCTTTCTCCACCAATTCGTCTGCTCCTAGAATAACTTGGTTAGCAGCTATTTTTCCTGGCTCCTTGAACGAAGCCCAAAGAACGATCTCACCGCCGATGCTGGAGGAAAGGGCGTATTCTGTCCGGAGAGTAATCGGAACTTGATATTTCCGCAGCAGCGCCTCTGCATTTACTTTAATCCGTTCTGCCACTCGTTTCTCCCGTAATTGTTGTGATACATTCACTACACCCTGAATCTGTTCCAGCCGGCTCTGATGATCAAAGATGATTGGTGTAATGGCCGATTGAATCTGGGAATTAAATTCAGCAACAGTGGAAAATTCGCTGCAGGAGTATTTCGGCTTTACTTTCATCTCTACTTTTCCCCCACCTTGAGGATAATAGCCGCGCTGCAGAATCTGTAATTCTATGTTTTCCACGAAGCGAGAGAGCTGTGGCCGCAGGACGTGCTGCAGATAATCCACCGAAGAAGCCCATTTGCCGCTGGTGCCACCAATAACCGTGAGTGTTACCTTGTCTGGGGCAAACAAACACGGCAAGAGCACAGCTTGCAAAAATAAGGAGATACTCCCGGCCGTGCCGATGTCAAATTCATAGCGGCCCGCTTTGGTCTTTCCTGGCTTAAAATAAAGTTCGGTTGAACCCAGCTGAATTTCATTCGTTTCGGCTTGACAAATCTTCTTTAAAGCTTTGATGGCGGTTACATGTTGGGCTTTCAAACCAGCGTCTTTCCGTCCAGCGCGGATGTTGGCGACGTGAAACTCTTTTCCGGTCAAGGCTGAAAGCGCGAGGGCTACTCGGACCAAGGCGCCGCCGCCTTCGCCATAATTGCCATCAAGTTCGATCATCTCTCTCTAAAAACACAAAACCTTAATAAAACCAGCTCTTTTTTTGGATGATGTGGGGACGTAGTCTAACCCGGCAGGACGGGGGCCTCCAGTATTGGAGAGTTGAGCATACCGCGATGAAAAAACTTTACCCGGAGCCAGCCTTTAGTCTGGGTTCAAAGCAATCGTGAAAATCCCAGCGTCCCCATTCCTCTTCTTTAGCACA
>JBBSWG010000066.1:0-21925 GCA_038046425.1 Nanobdellota archaeon | reverse complement strand
ATACCGTCACCTCACCCTTTTTGCCGTCCATGGTAACCAGTGAAGAAGAAAGAAAACCGAATAGTTTATAAAACTTCCATTGAGAATTTTGTAAAAACCTTCCTTTGGTCGGTTTTTGCAAAATTCTCCAGCGGAGGAACGGGAGGCAGATAAAAATCACGAGTCATTTAAAATAATCTATCCAATATCCACCCACCCTACCCCACTCCACCATACTCTACCCCACTCTACTCCACTCTACCTCTCCCCTCAAAGAAAATTTTTCCCGCAGGAAAAATTTTCACCCAAAATACCGTTCCTTTTCTTGTTGAATCTGTTTAGCCCGGGCGACACTGAAATAATTTTCTAAATCTTTATACGCCCCTTCTACTTCTTTATCCACCGATGGCTTGACCACTTTCAGCGCTTCTTCAAAGTGCGAGAGGGTGATTTCCTTCGCTTTCATGTCCTCCCGCAGAGCGATCATTGCCGCTTCCCGGCATAAGCCTTCAATGTCCGCTCCTACATACCCTTCCAGCTGGGCCGCCAACTTCTCTGCGTTGACTTCTGCCGAGACCGGCATCTTCTGCAGGTAAATATCTAAAATAATCTTGCGGCTTTCCTGTTCCGGTATCGGCGTCAGGATGATGCGGTCAAACCGTCCCGGCCGCAATAAAGCTGGATCTAACATATCGGGCCGGTTCGTCGCACCGATCACCACCACATCCTGCAGGCTCTCCAGGCCGTCCATCTCCGTAAGAACCTGATTTACAACTCGTTCAGTAACCCGGCTGTCATCACCGGCTGCCCGTCTCGGCACTAAAGAATCGATTTCATCAAAGAATAAGATAGTAGGAGCAGTCAAACGGGCTTTCCGGAAGATTTCGCGGACTGCCTTCTCCGACTCTCCCACCCACTTACTAAGCAGGCTCGGCCCATTCACCAGGATGAAATTTGCTTCACTTTCTTTGGCCACGGCTTTAGCGAGCATGGTTTTTCCCGTGCCCGGCGGACCATACAACAGGATTCCCCGGGGCGGCCGGATGCCCATGCGCTTAAAGACTTCTGGTTTCTTTAAGGGCCACTCGACAGCTTCTTTTAATTTATTTTTGACATCTTCTAACCCCCCGATATCTTCCCAATTAACATCCGGCGTCTCCACCAGAACTTCCCGCATTGCACTCGGCCGGACAACTTTTAACGCTTCCATGAAATCTTTTTGGGTGATCTGTAATTTTTCCAGGATTTCTTTAGGTATCGGCTGGTCACTCTCAACTCCTTCCAGCTTCAGTTCAGGAAGGATTCTCCGCAAGACAATCATCGCCGATTCTTTCGCCAAGGCATTTAAGTCTGCGCCGACAAAACCATGGGTGATGCGAGCTACCTCAGCCAGGTTAACGCTTTTAGCAAGAGGCATATTTCTGGTATGAATTTTTAAAATGTCCAGGCGGCCATGCTTATCGGGCACGCCAATTTCGATCTCCCGGTCAAACCGTCCCGGCCGTCTCAAAGCAGGATCTAAAGTTTGAGGCATATTGGTAGCGGCAATCACAATAACTTTCCCCCTACTCTTTAGGCCATCCATTAAGCCCAGCAGCTGAGCTACGACCCGCTTTTCCACTTCCCCCCGCAACTCTTCCCGCTTGCTGGCGATGGCATCAATCTCGTCAAAGAAAATTATAGAGGGG
The DNA here is from genome assembly GCA_038046425.1 of Nanobdellota archaeon. Lineage (GTDB taxonomy): Archaea > Nanobdellota > Nanobdellia > Woesearchaeales > GW2011-AR9 > JAHFRS01. Next base: position 20,258 of record JBBSWG010000066.1, on the reverse strand, counting down.
GCGTTCTTTTCCGCTTCATCAAATTTCTTACGCAAGTTTTCTTCTGACTGACCATACCACTTCGACATGATCTCCGGCCCATTGATCAGGATAAAATGAGAGTTTGTTTCCGAGGCAACCGCTTTCGCCAGAAGTGTTTTTCCCGTGCCCGGCGGACCATGCAACAGGACTCCCTTAGGCGCTTCAATCCCTAATTTTTCAAAGATTTCCGGATGCTTTAACGGCAGCTCAACCATCTCCCGTACTTTCTTGATCTCATCACCTAAGCCGCCAATGTCCTCATAGTTGACGCCGACGCTCACGCCATCTTCTTCCTTTAATTCCACCGCCTGCGGATTAAATTCCAGCTCGGTCTCCGGCGTGATGACCACCACTTCTTTCTTAGGCGTGGTCTCCACACATTGAAAGACAATGTCACCAAAGCCAAATCCGGGAAACTGGTCTTCCAAAGCAGCAAAAATTTCCGGGGCACCAGGAAACATACCTCCAGGAACATTAACCCGGCGCCGGCTTCGTCCGAGCGAGACCAGATCGCCTTTCATTACCGCCTTTCCAAGCAGGCCCTGCTTAAACAGTTGCGGCGGCGCTTTTACCATGATGCCTCTGGTTGCTGGTGCAATGATCACTCGTTTTGCCGCTTTCACTTCCGCTTTTTGAATGGCGACGAGCTCGCCGATAGAAGTGCGGGCATTTCGTCGGGTATTGCCGTCCATGCGGATGATGTTTAAGCCGATATCACCAGGATAGGCCCGATCGACGATTGATGCCGTCAACCGCTCACCTTTGATCTGCACCACATCACCGGGACTGACGCCCAGTTGTTTCATGAAACTGGAATCTACTTTAACGAGGCCCCGGTTGACATCATCCTGTACCGCTTCCATCACTTTCAGCCGGATGGAAGGCGGAGGTGGTGGAGGGATTGTTTGTGCTTCCATGGGTTTTATTATTCAAAACTGTATGTGCTTAGCGCCTTCTGAAAACACATCCAGAGTTTTGAAGATGCTAGATACATGCCAAAACCGCAATTATTTTTAAACGTTGTGCTACTTTATAAATCTTTCTGATTATTACTTACGGGGAGTTAAGAGGGAAAAGTTTATATAGAAGATGGTTTTGAATGGCCTGTACTGATTTAAGTAAATACGCCGAGGTTGACCTCGTCTCAAAACTATCTGATGAGGGGTGGAGAAATCCCGGTAATACTCCCTCTGCTAGAATCCACAGAATCTTAAGAATAAGAACATGCCCCTGCCACCCGACTACAATCGAACCGAAGAAAGTCCGCTGGTTTACGAGGTCCATCAGCCAATCAATCAGCTGCGCCAGCGGTATCTGGCCCTGGGAATCGGAATAGGAGGACTGGTGAGCCTGCTTAGTGGAGGTGTTTTAGGATTTGTTCTGGAGAAATATCAATCTGCCCCTGATCTTTACCAAGATACAACCATTGATCCCACACTTTTTAGCGGTGCCTGTGGTTTAATGTTGGGTACCAGTATCGGAGCCGGCCTGGGCATAGTAATGGGAAATAGGTACAATAGGAGGGAGGCGGAACGGCAGGAACGAGAAAATTCTGAAATGGGAATCCCTTAACCATGGCTACTATCCCCCGTACCACCACTCCCAGCGCCACTACTCCCCGTACTGTTCCTAGTGATGCTTTGATTCGCCGTACTGTTGATGTAGCCGAACAGATTACCGCTTTAACCCAATGGCATGAGGAATACCTTTCCGGGCAACGCGTGCCCTTACTTCCGCCGGCAAATGAAGTGCGGGAAGAATTGGAAGCAATTGTTGGCGATTCTTCTTTTGGCTATGATCAACGGGTAGCTCAGGCTGCTGCTTTCATCAGTGCGGGCATCGTCGGAAGTGTTTATGATAAGGAACGCCTGCCGTATTTCGGAAAAGCAATCGTCCTGGCGATTGAGAGTGAGCGCGGCCGGACGAATGAAGTTGCCTTTCAGGATGTAGTGCGTTATCTGTTGGCGAAGAATGGCTATACCCCGATAAAGACAGAACAGTATGGCCAGCATACGACCTATCATTTTTACACTGATCGGCCGGGAACAAAAGTTGTTGCTATCTCGGAACGAGGGATAAACGTGCATTGCGCAGAATTGAAGTCGGAATTTGGTCTCGATGAGCTGGTAAATGATTTTTTGAATTTGAAAAGGGGTAAGAATCAGAAACTAGTAGAATACGAAACGGAAAGGAAAGCGAATTCAGGCTTTTTTCGTTCATTGGGTGGGGTTGCTGGTTTACTAGGAGGGGGGCTTCTTGGTAGCACTTCATTCTTCTTCGAAAAGAGCGGTTCTGGGCTCTTAACTACCTTCTTTATCCTTGGCCCACTAGGCGCCTACAGCGGCTATAAACTCTCAAAATTTGCCTACGCCAAACTCACTGAAGGACGCTATCAACGGAAACTCCAGCAGGAACGAGTCAATTTCCCCTACACCCCCTTAACTTCCGGCGTCTATGCCCTGATTGATGCTTTTCCGCTGCCGGAAAATCCGGTGGTGGAAGGGAAGTTAGTGGAAAAGAAGTAAAATCACAGTTTAAACTGTTCCACCACTATCTCCAACATCTTTTCGCAATATCCTTTAATGTTTTTCACATTATGTAAATCAATCGCTTCGTAATATTTCTGCCTAAGTTTAACCGGGACAAAGACTTTTGGATAACCTGCCTGCATTAAAATCCAGTTCATTAAGGCCCTTCCGGTTCTGCCATTACCATCCTCAAATGGGTGAATCTCAACAAACTGTGCATGTATTAAGCACGCTAAAACAAACGGATGGATCTTTTTCTTATTATCATCATACAATTTAATCATCTTTTTTAATAATGATCTGACTTCTTCCGGCTCAGGTGGCACGTGTTCAGCTCCTTCAATTTTAACTGGAAAGAAACGTAATCTCCCCGGATAAACCACCCCGGTATTCTGAGTCAGGATCCCATTTAATTTTTCCAGAAAATCCGTGGTGAGCTTTCTCTTATATCTTTTAATAAATTCAAACGCTTCTCTCCCATTAATAGCTTCATTATAATCCTTGGGTGGAGCACCAGAGGGAATTTGTTTTTCTTTGATAATTAGATAGGTATCTCTTAAGGTTAATCGGTTTCCCTCAATGGCATTGGAGTTGTAAGTAAATCTAATGACAAAATCAGCTTCTTCTTTTTCAGCTATTGTTTTAGGAATATGTTTAAGATGATTGTTGTAGACTTCTTTAAAATCGTCAATAATCTCCAGTTTGTCAGCATCCAGATAATCTTCGTTGTAAACTTTGTATTCTTCTCGTCGAAGTTCTTTGAGCTTCTTTCCAACTTCCTCGCTGGTTGGTTCTTTTCCTCCGAGCTTAATTCTTATTTTCTTCCAGTGGTCCTCGCCGATACGTATAGTTTTTCCAAGATAATAAAACGTCTTTTTTCCTGACTTTATCTTATCAATATATGCCATCCAGCATTATTGTCCACATTGTATATAAATCTTTCTAATTTGTGGACAACACCGGCCCCGGGGTTCCGCCCCTGGCCCTTCCTTTTCCCCATTGGTAAAAACTATAGAGTGGTTAATGTAGAAAGTTTTAAATAGCCTTCCCTGCTGCTGGTGAGGAAAAATGCCCCACTACCAACCCCGGGAAGTCCCCATCACGCCGGAAGAATTTGACGAGTTTAAGCGCCAGTGCCGGGAGGAAAGGCGGGAGTGGACCGAACAATTAATTAATATGATTCACCGGCTTCCTTATCAGAATGGTTCTCCCACCCTGCGGTCCCAGATTGAGTCCTCTCGCTTAATTAACCGAAAACCGCCAGGAAACCATTGTGTGCCCAGCCGTAATTTCAGCCCGCTCCGCCGCACCCAAACCTGGCGAGAATTTTATGCTACGATTGATCGCGTTTTACAGGAAGTTGGCATTTATGATGAAGTAAGGCAAGCTAATCGGGGGAGAATAAAAGAAGAAAATATCGGCAGGATCTGTACCCTGATTTATCCTGCTTATGTCCGCCTCCGGGAAATGGGTTATAACTGTTATCCGGACTTGACGGCGTAGACTGAAAAATAAAGGAACGTTTCAGTTTAGATAGTTAAAGAGTTAGAAAGTGAAATTATTCCTATCCACCACTACTCCATAAACTTTAAAAGCTCCCCACCCAATAAAAGAATATGACCCTTGATTCTTTCATTCCCGGCCCAAACGTCTATAGCAAGCCCCTGACGGAAGGCGAGCTCCAGCTGCACCGGGTGGCTCAGGGAGACGGCTTCACCATGGGGAAAGAGACGTACCTGCTTTGGCTGGTTGATAAGGGAAAGCTTACCATCACTGCTTTCTGCCGGCAGTATGCCGATAAGATAACGCCGGAAGAGTATCATAGCATCATCAAAGAAATTCAATCTCCGGAAGATTTTCAGCGGTTGGCCGGGGAATATGAGCAGCGACTGTCAGATGCGTAGAGATTGAGTGGGGGTGGTTATTCAAAACCATCAATTACATTTTACCGTAATACTTCACTATTCTGAAGCGCCACCAGCATCCTAAGGTCAAAACTCCTGCGGGTTTCAGAAGCTAGCGCGTTGCGGGGGGTTGCCCCATCCGGGGACGCAGTGCCTACGGAAAATGAAGCCAGAGTTTTGAAGATGCTGGTGGCGCTTCACCGGAAGCAGAGGACGGCGCCGGCGGGCTCGCCGACGCCGGCTACCGTTCCCGTTGCTCAGCGCCGCTTTCGGAACAGGCAGGCGTCGGATAGACGGACGAATCTCTGTAACCACCACCGCTCGCCCGCCTCTTTGGCGGCCGTCCTCTGCTTCATAATAGTGAAGTATTACATTCTACCGATTACTTTAAATAATTCTTCATCATTTCCGTAACCTAACACCCATTTCCATCTTATTTCCTTAACTAAAAGAGGCTGAACGATGAAACAATTTGACCTCATTGTCATCGGTGCTGGTTCAGGGCTCGATGTAGCTGTTGGTGCCGCCGAAAAAGGGCTGAAGACAGCTATTATTGAAGAAGGCCCTTTAGGCGGGACCTGCCTGAACCGCGGTTGCATCCCCAGCAAGATGATCATCCATTCAGCGGAGGTGGCGGAAGAGATCAGGAAGGCAACCTTGTTTGGGATTAGTGCTTCAGTGGCGAAAATTAATTTTAAGTTAGTTACCACGAGAGCGAGCCAGGCCGTTGATGAGGATGCCAAATCCATTGAGCAATCATTACGAAAAGGAAACAATCCCACTTTATTCAAAGCCAGAGCCAAGTTTATTGCTGAAAGAACGCTGGAAGTAGGCCGGGAGAAAATTCAGGGTAAGAAAATCGTCATTGCAGCCGGCGCACGGCCTTCCATCCCCCCCCTTCCAGGATTAATTCCCGGATTAGAAAGAGTATCATATCTGACCAGCACGGAAGCCTTGCGTTTAACCAAGCTGCCTAAAAGCTTGGTCATCATCGGCGGTGGTTATATTGCCGCTGAGCTGGGCCATTTCTATGCCGCTTTAGGCTGTACAGTAACGATTATCCAGCGTGGTCCGCTGCTAATTCCCCGCGAAGATAAAGAGGTAGCGGAATTGTTTACCAAGTTATGGAAAAAGAGATACGGTGTAATATGCAATTGTGATGTACTCAAAGTTGAAAAGAATGGGAAGAGCATTGTTGTCCATACGAGGCATAACGGTAAAGAAAAGAGATTTGCTGCGGAGAAATTGTTGATAGCCACCGGTCTTAAACCGAATTCGGATCGTCTGGACGTGGCTAAGACGGGAGTGAAGACCAATGAGAAAGGCTTTATTACTGTCAATAGATATTTAGAGACTTCTGCTAAAAACATATGGGCTCTAGGAGACATTGCTGGCGTCTATCTCTTCAAACACAGTGCCAATTTGGAAGCGGAATATGTGCTGCAAAACATTTTCAGTCTGAAAAAGGCAGTGGACTATTATCCCATGCCCCATGCCATCTTTACCAGTCCGCAGATTGCCGGAGTAGGTTTAACAGAGCAGGACTGCCAGCAGCAGAAGAAAAAGTATGTGGTGGGCAAATATTATTATCAGCATACTGGCATGGGCGCAGCCATTGAGGAAAAAGAGGGATTTGTGAAATTGCTGGTGGATGAGAAGAGCAAGGAAATTCTTGGTTGCCATATTTTGGGCCCAGGCGCTTCAACATTAATCCATGAAGTGGTGGTGGCGATGAAGGCGGACCGCTTTAAAGCGTTGGAGATCTTGAGAACTGCGGTGCATGTCCATCCGGCCCTTTCCGAGGTGGTGCAGCGAGCAGCGTTGAGTGTTCCGCTGTAGGGACAGTTTACTGTTTTGAGGCTACTAAAAATTTTTCCGTAGAAAAATTTTAAAATTTTTAATTGTTTGTTGGGATTTTTATTTTCCTTCTGCATCTTGCTAGCATAACAATTCAAACCATTACATTGCATCACTAAAAAATATTTAAAGGTGAAGCGATTTCCGTTTTTCTTCCCAACGCTACATCTATGCCGCTTAATATTTTTAAGCGCTAGGGGTAGTGTTTAGTGGGTTAAGCGGAAAGAAGAGAAAAATAAAGATAGAAATAAAGAGAGAATAAGAAAGTTAAAAAAAAAGTAAATAAATATACAAAAAAAGAGGAAACCAGCCATGCATTGCCCTTTTTGTTCTCATTCCGATACTTACGTCCTGGAATCGCGGGCCGTACAGGACTCCTTGCGGAGAAGGCGGGAATGTGAAAAATGCTCCCAGCGCTTTACAACGTACGAAAAAGCGGTCTTTCGCCTGCTGGTGCAGAAGAAGGATGGCCGGGAAGAGCCTTTCCAGTTTGAGAAAGTTAAGAGCAGCCTGCTGAAAGCCTGCGGGAAGGCGGATGAGTACGTTATTGATGAGCTGGCTCGCAAAGTAGAACAAAAGATTCTGCTGAAGCATCATAATCACGTTAAGACGACAGAAATCGGCAAGCTGGTCCTGCGCGAGCTTAAAAGGTTTGATAAGATGGCCTATCTGCGTTTTGCCAGCATCCATAAGGCAATTGAAGATCCAAAAATGTTGGAAAAAGAGTTGTTGGTGGTAGCATAAGAGAAAGGGAAGAGAGAAAAGCTCCTTACTATATATAGAGGTGATAGAATTAATGAAGCAGGAAACCGAAAGCATAACTGTACAGAAAGGAATGCGCATCCCGCGATCTTTTACCAGGGAAGGAATTAATCCCTTTGACATGTTCAGCTATGAAAAGAGAACTTCTACCATCAAGAACCCTGATGGCTCCATTGTCTTCCATATGGAAGATGTTGAAGTTCCCTCATCCTGGACCCAAGTAGCTACTGATATTCTGGCCCAGAAATATTTCCGTAAAGCTGGCGTGCCCTTAAAGAATCACCACGGCGATCCTTTGTTGAATGAAAATGGAAAAGTAATTACCGGAAGTGAAACCAGCATTAAGCAGGTTGCCTATCGGATAGCCGGCTGCTGGCGCTCCTGGGGTGAGCAGTACGGCTACTTTGCCTCGCCGGAAGATGCCCAGATTTTCTATGAAGAGATGATTTATATGATTATTGGCCAGGTAGCTGCTCCTAACAGCCCGCAATGGTTTACTACTGGCTTGAATTGGGCGTATGGGATAAATGGGCCGGCGCAAGGACATAGTTATGTTGATCCGGTCACCAAAAAACTAGAGTATTCAAAGGATGCCTATACGCGGAGTGTGCCGCATGCTTGTTTTATCCAGTCTCTTAAGGATGATTTGGTAACGGAAGGGGGCATATTTAACCTGCTGACAAGAGAAGCGCGCGTCTTCAAATTCGGGAGTGGTACCGGAAGCAATTTTTCCCACCTCCGCGGCCGGGGAGAACGTCTCTCTGGTGGAGGAACCAGTTCCGGCCTAATGAGTTTCCTGAAGATCTTCGATGCAGCTGCCGGCAGCATAAAGTCTGGTGGAACAACCAGAAGGGCAGCCAAGATGGTCTGCCTTGACCTGGATCATCCCGAAATCGAGAATTTTATCTGGTGGAAAGTCCGGGAGGAAGAAAAAGTCGCCAGCCTGGTCGCGGGAAGCAAAATCATGAAGCAGCGGTTAGATAAGCTGGTGGAAGCGGCGAAAAGTCATCCTAATCCCTTGGAAGATAAATCTATCCGGAAATTGATCAAGCAGGCAGCACAGCAGAACATCCCGCTTAATTACATCGTGCGGGCCATAGATCTGGCAAAACAAGGTCAGGGTTTCACGCTGCGCGAATTTGACACCCATTATGAATCGGAAGCCTACCAGACAGTTTCGGGACAGAATAGCAACAATTCTATCCGCATCCCCAACAGTTTCTTTGAAGCGTTGCATACCGGCAGGGAGTGGGAGCTGAAGAGCCGGACTACCGGCGAGGTGTTTAAGACCATTTCCACCAAGAAACTCTGGGATGATGTAGCTTATTGTGCCTGGGCTTCCGCTGATCCGGGTGTGCAGTTCGACAGTACCATCAACGAATGGCATACCTGCCCTGGAGATGGAAGGATTAATGCCAGTAACCCTTGTGGAGAATATAATTTTCTCGATGACACTGCTTGTAATCTCGCTTCCATCAATCTGATTAAATTTTTCGATGAAAAAAGTGGAACGTTTAATGTCCAAAGCTATCGCCATACTATCCGTCTCTGGACTATCGCTTTAGAGATCTCCGTCCTCATGGCCCAGTTCCCCAGTGAAGAGATTGCCCGGAGAAGTTACCTCTATCGGACACTGGGGTTGGGTTATGCCAATCTTGGCACGTTACTGATGGTGCAGGGCATTCCGTACGATAGCGAGCTGGGAAGAGTGCTTGCCGGTGCTTTAGCCGCGATCATGACCGGCGATGCTTATGCTACTTCCGCGGAGCTGGCCTCAGTTTTAGGATCATTTGAACGGTATGAAGCCAATAAAGAAGCGATGCTTAGGGTGATGCGTAATCATCGCCGGGCAGCCTATGATGATGAGCAGTATGAAGAGCTTACCATCAAACCTTATGCTATCAACCAGAAGATCTGCCCAGTGGATTTACGGCATGCTGCCCAAGAGGCCTGGGATAAGGCCCTGGTGGAAGGGGAAAAATACGGTTACCGGAATGCGCAGGCCACGGTTTGCGCTCCAACGGGGACTATAGGTTTAAGCCTTGACTGTGACACCACGGGCATCGAACCAGACTACTCTCTCGTCAAATTTAAGAAATTAGCGGGTGGCGGATACTTCAAAATTGTAAATCAGTCTGCCCCTAAGGCTTTACGCCGGTTAGGCTACAGTGAGCAGCAAATCAAAGAAATCATCACCTATTGCCTCGGCCACGCTCGCCTTGATGGTAGCCCATTTATTAATAGGGATAGCCTTTTTGCCAAAGGATTAAGCCCCGGGCAGCTAGCTGATATTGAAAAACAACTCTCTTCCGTGATGGACATCCGTTTTGCATTTAATCAATACACGCTGGGGCAAGAGTTTTATCAGCAAAAAATTAAAGGAAGCCAGCAGAGCGATTTCCTGAGCGCAGTGGGCTTCACCGACCGGGAAATCGAGGCAGCCAACGAATATATCTGCGGTACCATGACCTTAGAGGGGGCACCCTATCTTAAAGAAGAGCATTTGCCGATTTTTGATTGCGCTAATAGGTGTGGAAAGAAAGGAAAAAGGTATATTCACCCCTATGGACACTTAAAGATGCTAGCGGCAGTGCAATCTTTTATTTCTGGTGCTATAAGCAAGACTATCAATATGCCGCCGCATTGGACGGTCGAGCAGATTCAGAAAGCCTATTACGATGCCTGGACGATGATGATTAAAGCGGTCGCTTTGTATCGTGACGGCTCTAAGCTCAGCCAGCCATTGAACGCTACGTTAGAACAGCATCCGGAACTGCAGGCCGTGCTGGATGAGGAAGCTGAGCAGTCCTCCTTGGTAGAATCGCCTCTGGTAGAAGTGCATAAGAAAGTGCTGCTAGGGCAGCGGGAATTGCATTTATCAGGGGTGGAAGAGAACGGACGGTTGCTGAAACTGCAGGCGGCTATGGCCGGCCAGTCTCCCGCACAGGAAAGCATGCTCTCGGCCTTAGTAAATATGGTCAATATGGGTCTTTCTTCAGGAATAAATGTAGCAGTACTCTCGCAAAGCTTAGCGGTGGAAGGGCATCCGGTGGTGCAGGAGTTACGGACGTTCTTGCAGCAGCATGGGCGGGGATCGCCAACACTGACGAGAGAATCACCGGCTCTTATGATAGCCCAACAAACCGGAGCGCCAGCAGTTCGAGCAGCGGCATCAACACCAGAACAAAAAGGCGATTCCAGAAGCGAAAAGGTTAAATGCTCCGGCTGTGGCGCCACTCAGTTAAGGCCTAATGGCAGCTGCTTGCTCTGTGAGGTGTGTGGTGAAACTAGTGGCTGTAGCTGAAAAATTTTCCTGCGGGAAAATTTTTCCTTGAGGGGTGGGGGCAAAATTTAGTTAAAATTACTGCACAAAAAGCGGAGCTTTTTGCAATGAAACTTTCCTCATTAAAACTCCAGCGCGTCCGTACCAAAGAAGGAGCGTTGAACGAGTTCAACATCTTTACCTTAAGCGATTCTATCTTTAAAGCAGCCCAATCTATCGGAGGAAAAGATCGGGCTTTATCTCTATCCCTGGCCAAAGAAGTTGAGGAACGCCTGTCGGCAGCACTTACCGGGAGTGGACTAAACGGGGAAATTACCACCCTGCAGATTCAGGAGATGGTCGAACAAGTGCTGATGGAGCGAGGGCATCTGAAAACCGCTAAAGCTTATATCCTGCAACAGCATGCGCAACCCATTCCGGCAGCAGAAGCAGTGCAGCCTAAAAGCCATGATTACCTTGCCGATGAAAGCCTGAAATTCTCTGGCCAGGCCGTCAGGATCCTGGAACGGCGTTACCTCCGTCTCGATGAGCAGGGCAATGTGGTGGAAACACCAAAAGAGATGCTGTGGCGAGTAGCCTTAAATATTGCCTTTGCCGACCGCTTTTATGGTGCGGAAGAGGAAGAAGTCAACAGTACCGCAGAGAAATTCTATCAGTTGATGGCTGAATTGCAGTTTCTTCCCAATTCTCCCACTTTAATGAATTCCGGCACCAAATTCCAGCAGATCAGCAGCTGTGTGGTGTTACCGATTGACGATTCCATGGATTGCATCTTTGCCAGTTTACGAGATGCAGCGATGATCCATCAACGGGGTGCAGGTACGGGTTTTTCCTTTTCCCGCTTACGGCCAAAAGGAGATGCAGTGAAAAGGCAGCTGGGGGTAGCCGCCGGCCCAGTTTCCTTCCTGCAGGTGTACGATGCAGCATTAGAAGTCATTAAGCAGGGTGGCGTAAGACCGGGGGCGAACATGGCAGTGCTAAGAGTAGATCACCCAGACATCATCCGCTTCATTGAATCCAAACGTGATAAGAAGTCGTTAAAAAATTTTAATCTGTCGGTCGCGATTACGGACAGCTTTCTCCGGGCGGTGGAAGAAGATCGGGAATATTATGTGGTGCATCCCTGCAGCGGGAAGTATGTTGGTCGATTGCGGGCCCGGGATGTCTTTTCCATAATCACCCAAAATGCCTGGAAGACCGGTGATCCTGGTTTATTGTTCATTGATGAAATCAACCGCAAGCATCCGGCGAAGCATCTGGGCGAGATTGAAACGACCAACCAATGTGGGGAAGCGCCTTTGTTGCCATATGAAGGCTGTGTTCTTGGCTCGCTGAACCTGAACAAGTTTGTCTATGAAGAAGGGGAAAAACGGGAAATTTTATGGGAGCAGTTACGACAGGCAGTTCATACCGCCGTCCATTTCCTCGATAACGTAATTGATATGAACAATTATCCTAAACCGGAGATTGAGCAGCAGACTAAGAACACCAGGAAATTTGGCTTAGGCATGATGGGCTTTGCGGATGTGCTGTTTAAATTGCGGGTAAAGTATGATTCCGAACAGGGGCTGGAGCTGGCGGATAAACTGATGTCTTTCATTCGCAACGCGGCTTATGAGCAGTCCATGAATCTGGCCCTGCAGCGGGGAGTCTGTCCCGCCTGGAACGGTTCCGATCATCAACGGCAAGGCCGGAAGATGCGGAACATGACTTGTCTATCGATCGCTCCTACCGGCACGATTAGCATTCTGGCGGACGCTTCACCCAGTTGTGAGCCACTCTATGCTTTATCTTTTCATAAGACTGTGCTGGGCGACACCGAATTGATCTATGTCAATAAGACCTTTGAGAGCATCGCCAAAGAGCAGGGCTTTTATTCTCCGGAACTGATCAGGAAGATTGCCCGCAGCGGCAGCATTCAGCAGTGTTTAGAGATTCCACCGGAGATTAGGGAAATTTTTGTGACGGCTCAAGACATCAGCCCGGAAGGGCACATTAAGATGCAGGCAACGTTACAGAAATATGTTGATAATTCTATCTCCAAGACTATCAATTTCCCCAGGACGGCAACTATTAAAGATGTGGAGAATGCCTACTTGTTAGCGTGGAAGTCGAAATGCAAAGGGATCACTATCTATCGTGACGGGAGCTATGAGGATCAGGTGATGAATATTAGGGAAGGGTAGAAAAATTATAGTAGAGATTAGGGTGAGGAGCGCTGGGTAGGACGCCATCAATTTGCGAGCGAGCCGATGGCGTCCCGAGCGGTAGCGAGCCAGCGCTCCTCACTAAACTGTAAAAAATACCATGCCCATCTACACCAAAGTCGGCGATGAAGGACAGACCTGTTTCTTCGGCTGCGGCATGGTCGAGAAAAGCGATCCCCGCATCGAAGCTCTAGGCGCGTTGGATGAATTGAATTCCATCATCGGCTTGACCCTCTGCTTCGTGGAAGATGAACGGTTGAGAGCGATGATGACCAAGATTCAGAATGACTTATTTACCGTTGGCGCGGATCTGGCTGGAAGCGAGCTGGCTGCGGATACTCTGCCGAGAATAACAGACGAGCACGTGCAGGAAGTAGAATTGCTGATTGATGAACTAGAAGAAAAGTTAGGGATGCCCAAGAAATTCATCCTGCCGGGCGGGACGATTTCCAGCTCCTTTTTACATTTATGCCGGACGATTACGAGGCGGGCGGAACGGGAACTGGTGGCGGTGAAAACAGCAGTTAAATTAAACCCGATCATTTTGCGGTACGTGAATAGGCTTAGTGATTTATTTTATGTCCTGGCCCGGCAGGCCAATAAAGAGCTCGAGGTCAAAGAGCAGCAGCCGATTTATAAGTATTTTCGGGAGCAGATAGCTGGGCAGACGATGGAGATTGGGGAGAAAAGTAAAGTTTAAATTTTATTTCCGGGAGAAGAGTCAGAAACCTATAAATACCCCTCCCTATCACTCTTCTAAAAATTGGTTGGCTGGTGAGAAGGAGGATGAGATAACTAAGGATAAACAAACATAATTAAACTATCACCATGACCCCCGCCCAAGAATTCAAAAAACTTCTGGAAAGCTGCCAGGATACCCTGGATTGGAGCGGCAGCATGCATAAGTTTCTGCGGGAGATGATTGAAGCTTTAGACAAGCTTAAGCTCGTTTCTGATCAGAAAAAACAAAAACGGATCTATCGGGAAGCTTATCGGGACTTTCGCTACGCCTTGCGTTCCGCCCGGCGGATCAACCGCTCTTATGGAAAAGCTAAAGGAGCACTGGAAATATTAAAGCCGCTGGTGGGGGTAGAACTGCAAAAGCAGATGGAAGCGATTGAACAACGCTTAAAACCAGCGGAAGCAGCCGTCCTGGCCGAAAGTTCGTTCTTCCGAGGAAGGTTAAATGATGATCTGAATGCGCTCGAGGCAAGGATTGTTACCAATCGGCTCACGCCCCGTGACGTGGATGCCTGTACGAGAAAAGTGCGGGAACTTCTGGCGGAAGACCGGCGGTCAGTTGGTTTAGTGCCGTTCATGATCGAAGTACGTAACCTGCAGCAGCTGCTGGAAGGGTTGAAGAGGAAAGTAGCCTAATTAATTTTTTTCCCTACAATCTAATCTCCATATTAAAGCACCACAGAACATTTAAATAATTTCTTTTTCCGATCATTCCAACCAAATATCTTTTCGGGAAAAGGGGTGGTATCATGGATATAGAGCCGCATTTAGAGATTATCATCGGCACGATGTTCAGTGGGAAGAGCACGGAACTTATTCGCCGCGTCAACCGCTACGAAGTGGCGGGAAAAAAAGTGCAGTTGTTCAAGCCGGCGATTGATGCCCGCTATAGCCTGAATCATGTCTCGTCCCATGACGGGTTAAAAAAAGAAGTCACGTATATAACTGACCTTGCCCACCTGAAAACAAAATATGATCCGGCCAAGGAAATCCTGGGTATTGATGAGCCCCAATTCTTAGAAAGCGGCATCGTAGATTTTACTGAAGAGCATGTGCACCGGGGAGGGATTGGTGTCGTCAGCCTGCTGCTGAAGGATTTCCTTGATAACTATTTTAAGTTTAAAGATGGGAAAGGGGATACTTCTGAATTTATACGGAGAGCTGATCATGTAACTTACCTTAAGGCGTTATGTACGGCCAGGAGCCAACAGGACCAACCAGAGGTCTGTGGCCGGGAAGCTACTAGAGTACAGCGGTTCATTGACGGGAAAGTCGCTCCGCCCGATTCTCCCTTAGTGTTAGTGGGGGGAAAAGAAGCGTATGAGGCCCGCTGCCGGGAACATTATCAGTTTTACAAGTAACTCCAATCTCTATAATAAGTAACTTAAATCTCTATGACCAGCTTATGCTGGCCTTCCTGAGAAAGGTATCCTTTCTCCACCTTATTTAAATTGAGTTTCCGGACCAGGCTTGTCGGCAAACGAATAGTAATCGCCTTTCCGGTCTTCCAGAATCTTATTTCCTTCCTTTCCACTCCCCACAATCCTGCTTCTTTAAGCTTGCTCTCGACCACCAACATTGATTCTTCTGGCAAATAAGTGGTCTGACACTTAGTGCACACTTCTACTTTAAGCCAGCCGCAACTTATGCCCTCTTGGACTACCTGATCCTTTCTCAATTTCAAAAACCCGCCGCAGGGACAGGGTATTTTTGTTTCTTTAGGTTTCATTTGTTGCGGATACCCCATCGCTGGCGATGGTTGGTATTTTTATTTTTTTAAGAGGACCGTGATCGGGTAAACTTTCTTAAAAGCAGGTAAGTCAAACTCGCGATAGACCACCGCATACCATTTATGCCGTGCCACAACACTCCCATCTTGGCGCAGGATCTTGGCCCCGAAATTAACGGCCTCTTTTATATTGTCAATACCAATTCCCCGCAATTGCATTCGGTCAATAACATGTTCGGATCTATTCTCACTGTCTTTCCACTTTTGCGGAAAAATACTTTTATACTCCACGTTTACCCTAACTTCACTCATTTTGTATAAAAATGTATAAAAGTATATAAATCTTTCTAAATTAGCGCCGGGCAGTATTATATTCTTCCACCGCGGTTTTTGCTACTTCGATATCCCCATTATAAAACCATAATTCATATAAACATTTCTAGCCCAAAATTCTCCCATGCTTCTGCAGCAGCTGAAACTCAAAAACATCCGCTCTTATACGGAAGAAACCATCAGCTTTCCCCCCGGCAGTACGTTGTTAGCTGGCGACATCGGCTCCGGTAAATCTACTATCCTGCTGGCGATTGAATTTGGTCTCTTTGGAACCGCTCATCCCGACCTGCCTGGTGAGGCCTTGCTCCGCAAGGGCAGCACGCAAGGAAGTGTCGAACTGACTTTTACTCTTCAAGGACGTACTATCACTATCTACCGCGCCCTGAAAAAGGAAAAAGAAGGAGTCAAGCAACTCCCGGGCTATATTATCACTGACCACCTCAAAAAAGACCTTATGCCGGTCGAGCTGAAAGCAGAAATTTTGCAGTTGCTAGGCTACCCGGAAGATTTTCTCACCAAAAAAAAGAATTATATTTTCAGGTATACGGTCTATACTCCCCAGGAAGAGATGAAGCTCATTCTTCAAGACGATAGCGAATTCCGCCTGGACAGCCTGCGCAGGATCTTCAACCTGGACAAGTATAAGATCATCCGGGAAAATGTCGAATACTATCTCAAACAAAGGCGGATGCAGATGAAAGGCTGGGAAGAGCAGCTTACTCCATTGGCCCAGCTCCAGCTGCAGCTCCAGGCCCTTCAGGAAGAACAGGAACGGGAAGCCCGCTCGCTGCAGCAGGCCAGCGAATTATTGGAAAATCTGCAGGCGGACTTGCAAAATCAGCGCACTCTTCTTGAGAAATGGGAAAGCGAACAACAACAATTCCTAGAGTTAAAAAAGCAGCAGCAATTGTATACAGCTTTAATCGCGGAAAAGAACCAGCAGCGGCAGTCGATTGTGGAACAGCAGGAAAGAATGAGAATCGAGATTGGCAACTTACTTCTTCCTCCTGAACTTTCTCCGGAGCAGGTCCAGGAAGAGAAGAAATTTTTGGAACAGAAAGCGGCTGAATTTCTCACCGCTAAAACGGAATGTACCGAAGCCCTAAAGCATCGGCAGCGGCAGCAGCAACAGCTACAGGAAGAAACGACCCTACTGGCAAAAGAAACCACAAGAATCACGGAAAAGGAAATTACCCGGCAGCAGCTGAGTCAGAAAAAGGGGCAACGCGGCTCGTTAGAGCAGCGAAAGCAGCAGTTGGATGAGCTGCTGCATAAAACCGTGGAAAACATGGCCAAAAGCGAAACGAGTTTACAGCAGGCCCAGGAGATGGAACAGAAAATTAAAACTTTAGAGCAATGTCCGACCTGCTTACAGCCGGTGACGGAAGAGCATAAGCAGCAAGTATTGCAGGTCGAGCGAAAAAAGATGGAGCAGGCCGAAGAATTGCTGTTTGAATTCCGGAAAACGAAATTAGAAATCCAGCAGCAACGGGAAAAAGTGCAGATTGAGATGCTGCAAGCGATTCAGGAAGAAAATTTGTTGACCAGGACAACGTTAGAAATCGAGCAATTACGGGAAAAGCAGAAGAGATTACAAATCCAGCAGGGAAAATTCCAGCAGGGCGAAAAGGAATTACAGGAATTGCAGCTGAGACTCCAGCGGCTCCAACAGGAAGAAGAAGAACAACAACCGGCCCTCCGGCTGCTAAGGTTAAACGAACTTTTACAGCTTTTTATCCGGCAGAAAGCCTTAGAGAAGCAGCTGCCGGGGTTGGCTCAACAGCTGGCCTTGACCCAAGCTCAGTGGAAGGAACTGCAACAGAAACTCGCTCTTATCGAGGAACAGCTGCGGGAGAAGAAGGATCAGGCCGCCTTGATTGCGGAGAAGAAAGCCTTAATCAGCCAACTGCAGGAGCAGGAGAAGCAGTTTATCGCTCAGCAGGCTCATTTACAGGCCCGCCTTCAGGGACGGCAACAACAGGAATTGCAGCTTCAGCAGCAGCTCACCCAGCTTACGGAACTGAAACAGAAACTGCAGCGGTCCCGGGACATCTATAACTGGCTGGAAGGGCATTTCATTAACTTAACCTATACGATTGAAAAGCACGTCCTGGTGAGCATCCATCAGCTGTTTAACCAGCTGTTTCAGGAATGGTTTGCCTTGCTGATTGAGGATGAAGCAGTCACTTCCCGGCTGGACGATTCTTTTACCCCGGTCATTGAGCAGAACGGGTATGAGATCGCTTTCAGCAATTTGAGCGGTGGCGAGAGGACGTCAGCAGCGCTCGCCTATCGGCTGGCCTTGAACAAAGTGATCAATGAGGTCATTCAGAACATTAAGACTAAGGATTTATTGATTCTGGACGAGCCTACCGACGGGTTTAGCAGCGAGCAGCTGGATAAAGTGCGGGAGGTGCTGGAACGGCTGCAGTTGCGGCAGACCATTATTGTTTCGCATGAATCAAAGATTGAGTCGTTTGTAGAGAATGTGGTCCGGATTAGGAAGGAAGGGCAGGTGAGCGGGGTGGAAAGGTAGTAAATAAAAAACTTGCTCGCCGAATTAGAAATCTCTCTTTCACCAGAAAATCAGCGCACTGATTTTCTGTGCAGAAATGAAACGTTCATTTCCTGCATCTCCGGGCTTCGCTGCGCTCATTCCGGATTGTTCGGAGGGCGGCGAGCCCTAAAACACAGCAAGTAAGGGGCTTTGCTCAAATGAAATGACTAAGGATGTTTGAGCAAAGCCCCGTCATAAAATTAATACTTCTTATTAATTTATTATCCCAGAAAGCCCGAAGGCGATTGAACATAACCTGAGTTCTGTACTCCCGGCTTTATGCTGGGACGGGGGCGAGGCGACATTAAATCGCAATTTAAGTCGCCGCATCTGACCGAAGGGAAAGTAGCCCGAAGAGTTGCCCCTTGCGCTCAAGGCGGGTGGGAACTGTCAAAATGAGGGCGGGCGGAGCAAGTTTTTCCCGCGCGACTAAAGTCCATTAACACGTCTGTTAGTTCAATAGAAAAATTCCGCCACCATAGTAGTATTTACGTGCACTTTTAACCGAAAGTTTTAAATAGTACTGTGCCCATACACCGTTTATGACTTACGTTGAGACTATTAAAAGGGGAGATAAAAAATATTATTATCTCACTAAGAATCTGAGAATAGGTCTTAACACTTGGAAGAAGATTAGAATTTATATTGGTGATAAAAAACCAACTAAATCGGAGACACAGAAGTATGCTAAGCAAATAGAGAAAAAGATAGAACAGGAAGGATTAACAAAATCAGAATATTCCTATTTGTCTTCTGAAGATGCCGAGACGCTTCAGGATCTTAAAGAGAGTTTTAAAGATTGGTTAAAACAGACTCCGGAAAGCCTCAAAAATAAACTCTATGACGATTTTGTAATACGATTCACTTATCACAGTAATGCTATTGAAGGAAATAGGCTTACGTTACGGCAAACAGCTCTTATTCTCAAAGATAAGGTTATTCCATCGGGTGTACGGGCATCTGATTATCATGAAGCAGTTAATGGAAAAGAATGCTTAGACTTTCTGAAAGGATACCAGGGAGAGCTAAATAATAGATTATTAGAGAAAGTGAATGAAATCTTAACTAAAAATACCGGTGTTGTTTATGGTGGAAGAATACGATTTTTTGACGTTAAGATTGAAGGTTCTAAGCATATGCCCCCACCCCATGAAGAAGTAAAAAAACATTTGTTAAATATGTATAAATGGTATAGTGCAAATAAGAATAAGTTACATCCATTTGAGTTGGCTACTATGATTCATGCCAAGTTAACATGGATGCACCCCTTTGAGGATGGAAATGGCAGAACTTCTCGCGCCATTATGAACTGGATTTTGATGAAGAATGGCTATCCCATGTTCTTTATTCCCTTTGAGAAAAGAGAGGAATATTATATGACTTTAGAAGAGGCGGATAAAGAGAATTTTAAAGAATATGTTGCCAGAATGTTACGATTAATTATTGACCAAGTAAGAAGTTACGGGCACAAAGAAAAGAAAGAAGAATAGTGTATGGGCACAGAGGATTCACTTAAGTCGTTATCAAATAATCTAATGGGTTTCCGTATTGTTTTCCCAATTCTTCGTAAAATCTTTTCCATTCAGAGTCAAATTGAAGATGAAGTTCGATAGGCTTATTTTTTGCTTTTGCAAGGTTTGATTCGTCAAAATGAGGGCGGGCGGAGCATCCTAAAGTCGAAATTTCTTCTGGGGAAGCTTTTGCCCCCACCACAGGTTTACTTTGTAGTAATTAAAATAGAAAAGTTTATATATAATTGAATTTAAGCCTATTGATAAAAGACCGAGGTAAGACTCTTATGGATAAAGCGAACTTAGAGCGGCAACTGCGGGAACTGGAAGCAAAGATCACTCATTCTTATGTTGAAATCAAGAAACAGGAGTCTCAACTAGAGGAGAGAGTTATCAAAGAGTTGGAAGAGGAGCTCTATGTTTCCGGACCCCTTTCCGAGTTTTACAATCCATACAGAGTATCAGATCATGATTTAGATAAGCTTTGGAATTGCCTGCAGAGATATTTTTCATACCGCAGCATACAAGGAAAATTTACTCCGGAATACCAAGGAAAGATAGAGAAGCTCTTAAGTAGTAATCTTGATGATCTCACTTTTCTTCTGACTATGGGGGCTCCTGATTTTCATCCTGGTGCCCCCCCAGATACCTCTGCCATTATTCCCCCTTTTGCCCTGGAACAGCAATTGCTGGAAACTCTGCTAAGAAAAATTCTCCACACGGGCATTTCTTACTTTGATATAAAAATGAACTTTAACACTTTTTTGTACAGAACAGTAGAAGAACTTAATGATTTGGAATTTATGGAGTTTTATAAATCTAGAG
>JBBSWG010000065.1:0-1238 GCA_038046425.1 Nanobdellota archaeon | reverse complement strand
GAGAAGCGCAGAATAAAGCCCCGTTGCTCCAGCAGCCGGGCCGCCTGCTGATACTCTTCCTTGGTCTCCAAGAGAATATCAAGATTTTTGTTTTGCCCGGCAAAGATATGGTCGCATTTGAAGAGGATATAAGGCAGTCGGTGTTCTTGAAATAGCGCCAGCACCAACATGATTCCCGGCGGCGTACGCAAGTATGGCTTTGGTCGATGGAGCTTCATGGTGCCATCAACCCCGTATAGACCTGCTCATGTTTCTTCAGGAATTGTTCCTGGGAAAAATATTTTTCTGCTGTTGTTCGACAATTTTTTTGATAGCGCCAGTAATTCTTCCGAAGCTCGGCCAAGGCCACCAGGAAGCTTTTTTGGACCGGCTCAAAGACGACGCCGCAGGCTTCCTTTCGTATAATCTCTGCTACCCCAGTCTGAGAAGATACCAATACGGGCTTCCCGGCCGCCAAGCTTTCGATGACCGAGGTAGGAACCAGTTTAAGGTATTCATCAAATTGCTGGTAAGGAATAATGGTACAGTGAACTTGGGCGTACTGCTCATTCATATCCTTATGAATCTGGTTTTCTATGCGCATATGCCGGAACGGGCGCTTCCTTATTTCTTTCAGGAATACTGAAAATTCTCCCCCGCGCCATAGAAATTTTACCTGTTCATCGTCCAAATCCTGATCAAAACCGAGCAGAAAGTATATTCCCCGCTTTCGCAGATCTCGTGCTTTTCCTGGGCAGCTGGCATTAAGAATGGTGAATCGGGCTGGCGGTTCCCGATAGGAAAACTGTTCCAGGTCTACCGGCGGATAAATGATCGATATCTTTTCTTTGGTCAGGCCGGCCGCCAGCAGCTCTTTTTTTTCCACTTCCGACTGAACGATAATTTGGCGTACTTTCTGCAGGTAGGCAATTTTAGATTTGATCCTTTCTGCACTCACAAAGTTAGGAGAAGTGATGACCATATTCTTCTGGTTCAAAAAAGGAAGATAAGGACGATCACACAACGAGGTGTAGAGATGAATCAGTTTATACCGTGCATACAGGCGTAACACGGGAAGTCCTAGTGGATAGTACAGGAAGTGGTAGGAGATCAACTGAGGAGTGACCTGAAAACGAAGTTTCCCCTCCAGATGAAGATCATGAATCTGCCCCCGGAAATGCTGTTGGAGAAGCTGGATTTCTTTTGAGGTCGCTTCCCGGTCTGGCCGATAGCGCTGTACACAGTATAATGGAGATGCT
>JBBSWG010000064.1:0-5884 GCA_038046425.1 Nanobdellota archaeon | reverse complement strand
TCCTCTTAACCATACCCCAACAATACATCAACTTTGTTCTGGATCACCTTCGCCACCTCTTCCATCGTGCCCGAACCATCAATGATCTCGATTTGTTCCTCGCGGTCAAGGTAATGATGCCGGCTCTCGGTCCATTTCTGGGCTGCCAGAAGATAATTTTCCTGCACGCGCTGCTGAAAGTCCAGGCGGTCAAAATATTCCTGGCTTCGTCCCGCCCGTTGGGCCCGTTCCTGAGCAATTTCTAAGGGAACAGTTAAAATCAAAGTAAGATCAGTAGGGTACATCTTCTGATGGCGCTGGATTAGCTCGTCCAGGTCCATCCCCTGTGCGGACTGGTAGGCTATCGTGGACAGTTTATGCCGATCCGAAACGACGTGCTGGCCAGACAGGACGGCCGGCACGACAATATGGTCCAGATGCCATTGCCGGTCGCGGATAAAGAGATCAGTCCAATACTGTGGATCGTGAATTTCTTCTTCTCCCGGCAATAATTTCTTTTCCAGCCTTCGCCGGAGTTCCTGGCCGTAAATAGAAAGCTTGGTCGGCTCGCGGGTGATGGTCACGATATTCTTCTTATCTTTCTCAAACAGGTATTGGGCCAATAGTTTACTCTCGGTCGTCGTGCCTGAACCGTCAATCCCTTCCAAGACGATGAATTTACCGGGGTCCATAATGAATCACCTCACTCTTTTCCATAACTCACAAAACTGTACTGCCCGCGGGGAATTTGACTAAGCTCTTTCCATTCTTCCCGGCTGAAATTCGGGAAATAGGCATCACCCTTATAGGACGAGCGCAATTCCGTGATCTCCAGCCGCTGCGCTATGGGCAAAGCCTGCTCATAGATCTGCTGCCCGCCCATGATAAACGCCTGCCGGTAATCAATACCTTCAACCAGAGGAATACTTCCCGCAAGAGGATTATCATTTTCGACCAGTTCAATATCCTCAATCGCCTGCTCCAATGAAGAGATTACTATTGCCCCGCGCGCCTGATAAGTATCTTGCCGTGTCAATACAATGTTGAGACGTTCCGGCAAGGGGCGATACTTTGCGGGAATTGATTCCCATGTTTTCCGGCCCATGATCACAGGATGATACCGAGTGAGCTGCTTGAACCGCTGGATATCCTCAGAGATATGCCAGGGAATTTTTCCGTCTTTGCCAATGACCCGGTTTTCTGCCACTGCGGCAATGATTATTAGTTCCATGATATTAGTTTCAGGTTATTTTTCCCTGGTTTATACCTTCATTAATTGCCTTACCCCATTTTACACCGCCATCGCCCGTTTAATCCCGGGATGAGGCTCATAATTCTGCAGCACAAAATCGTCAATGGTGAGTTTGTCAAAGGATTTCTGGGCAATTTCCATTGTTGGCAAAGGTTTTGGCTCTCTTGATAACTGTTCTAAGATCGCCGTGACGTGATCCTGTCCCCTTTTCCCTTCTTCTTCTGGAGGAGCGGCTCTTTCTATCCACTCCGCTAATTGCTGGTAACCAATCCGAGAGCGCAAGAAAACCACATTTTTAACCTGTCGCTTTAATTGTTCCAATTTTTCGACATAGAATTGTCCTCTCGCTCCAGCACCACAATAAAAGTGAGCATCACCAAAAGTGTGGATGAATCGTCCCGGCGTTAAATTGGCTTGTTGAGATAAAATCTGAGTCAGCAGAGCATAACTGGCAATATTAAAGGGCACGCCTAAAAACATATCGCAGGAGCGCTGGTAGAGTTGTAAGTCTAATCTTTTTTGCCCATTTGGTTTATCTGCTCTATCTTGTCTCTTCTGTTCATCCTTTTTTTCATCAGCCTTTACTTCAGTTACATTTAACTGGTAAAACGCGTGGCAGGCTGGCAAAGCCATGTTTGGAATTTCTGGCGGGTTCCAGGAAGTGACAATGAGCCTTCTCGACGAGGGACTTTTATGCAAAAGTTCAATCAGCTCCGCTAATTGGTCTATCTCCTTCTCTTCAGCAGTTTTCCAATGCCGCCATTGGGCACCATAGACCTCGCCCAAACTCCCGTGCTGCTGCGCAAATTCCGGGTCCTCTTTAATTCTCTGGAGGTACTCGTCTTTCGCCTTAACCCAGTCGGGAGAGTACATAGGAAGCTGGCGAACGGCGTCCGGCCCCCGCTTATTCAGGTAATGCTGAAAGGCGTTGCCATCCCAGATATGCACTCCATTATCCACAAGGTATTTGATGTTCGTCTCGCCGCGTAAAAACCAGAGCAGTTCATGCACGACCAATTTCCAGGGAATTAGTTTTGTGGTCAGTAAAGGAAGGCCGTCCGCTAAATCATATTCGTTCTGGTAGCCGAAGCGGGAAATGCTGTCAATGCCGGTACGGTTCGGCTTATAGACGGAGTAGCGGTCGCTCAGAATAAATTTAGCATGAGTTAGATATTGTTCGACCATCTCCCCACCCCCTTTTCCTCTGGGCAGGAGACCGAACCACATTTAAATACATTTATATTCTCACACCTAGGGATTAAATTAGTTGGGTTGGAGTTACTTTGTACCCCGGCCCTTGCTGTTGGGGATTACGATGGAACGGAAAGAACTAAACTTTCTCGGGAGTAGTCATCCTTAAGTTCGGCTTTGAGAAAATCTGCCATTTGCGAACGGGCACAAAAGTCTGGGATATTCATAAGATAGACCGACCCTTTGGATAGAACATTTCTTTCTTTTTCTCTTTCTTTCCGTAAAAAATCTAGAATGCCTTTTCGCAGGCCACGGCTGCTGATAGTAATGCATATAAAGAGCGGGAAGTTCATCCTTATGAAATGGCTTTAATTGTTAAAAGAGGATTTATTCAGGATAAATTTAATATTGTGATTGTCCCTAAAGAAGTCTTTAATATTTTTCTGGAGAAGCACCTGCAAAGGAAAACAAAGGAATGGAAGGCGTTTACGGTGATAACCCTATTTGACATTCAATCTTCTACTTGGACCGAAAAGCCGGCTATGAAAGAAACTATTGGCGTTGTTCTATCAACCTTAAAGAAATCACCAATCATTACTCTTCCCAAGACCAGAAAAACACCTGATTTCCGTCTTCCTTTGCTTGCACCAAAAAGCTGGAAGGTACGGGAATTTGATCCAGTAACGAGAAGGTTCAGTACAGAACCTATCGATGGAGACTTGGTTGTTACCATAGAAAAATATGCTGGTACAGAAAGAAGAGATTTCTTAATTGCCTTTGAAGAGAAAGAACGTCTTTCCCTTGGAGAGAAGATAAAGTTAAGCTATTATTTTCGAAAATACCCCGGAAACAAGTTACTCCTTTACTTTATTACCCATGTGCACGTCGGGGCAAGGAAGTAGAAAAATCCTTTCTAAACTCAGAGAGGGAATAATTGTACAGAAAAGACCCATAACCATTACCCACTTCGCGGCAGTAATCATCGCTATAACCAGAATATTTTCCGTTAAGCTCAGCGCGGATAAATCTGGTTAGGTCATTATGGAGATAAAATTTGCGAACATCGATGAGATAGATCGAAGAAGGCGGGGAAGATGGATTCACCGCTTTCAAATACTCTTGAACACCATGACTTATCCCCATTTTCGTATCGGTAATTAATTGCTGATATTGCTGCTGGGGGAGATTTGGAAAGTACTCTTTTGCTTCTTCCCAGGGGAAGAAGAGAGCTAAGTATCTATCTCGTTCCTCTTCTTCAAACTGTAGAATCTCTTCCAGTTGGCCCATAGGGGTAGCTTGGTGCATTTTAAAGTATATAATTGTTTGCTATGTTTACTATATGTCTTTATAATCGGCCTTTATAATATATCTTTATAAATCTTTCTACTAATAAGTAATTAAGTGACCAGTGTACTGATTTCTCTCTATTCTACCATCATAATCATTTTAAAGCGGTTCTTTTCCATCCTGACCACCATGATCCTCGGCCTCACCGGCAGCTATGCGGCAGGAAAGGATACCGCTGCCGAAATCCTGCAGCAGATGAATTTTCAGCACGTCTCCTTCTCGGACCTGCTGCGGGAAGAATTGAAACAGCGGGGCGAGGAAATCACCCGGCAAAAGCTGATTAACATCGGTAATGAGCTGCGCCATGATTTTGGGGCGGATGTCCTGGCAGCCAAAGCCCTACAGAAAGTTCAGGATGGGGAAAATTACGTCTTCACCTCTATCCGGAATCCCGCGGAAGTCAAATTGCTGCAGCACCGGAAGGATTTTCTGCTGGTGAATGTGGTGGCCGCGGACACGGTAAGGCTGGAACGGCTTAAAGCCCGCAATCGGGAGCAGGATCCCAAAACTTTAGCCGAGCTGCGGGAAAAAGAAAAACAGGAAAATAGCTCTGATCCGGCAGCACAGCAATTGAATGCCGTGGCCAAGATGGCCAGAGTAGAATTAAAGAATGATTCTACTAAAGAAAAGCTACAGGAGAAAATGGAAAAGCTGGTTACCGACTGGATGTTTAAATTGCAGGACGCCAGGCCGGACTGGAATCATTATTTCATGAACATCGCCCAGCAGGTAAAGATGAGATGTAATTGCATGTCCGCCAAGAAAGGGGCGATCATTGTTAAAGATAAGATGATTCTTTCTACCGGTTATAATGGCTCGCCTAAAAACATTACGCACTGCACTGCTGGCGGCTGTCCGCGCTGTACCGCCCGCCATTTAGGCAAAGTAAAGTCTGGTGAATATTCCCAACCCTGCATCTGCTGTCATGCGGAAGAAAATGCGATCGTGCAGGCAGCGTATAATGGCACCTCTACCAGAGGAGCTACTATTTATACCACCTTTACGCCCTGCACTGCTTGTGCCAAGATGATCATCAATGCGGGCCTTCAGGAGGTAATTGCCCTGGTGAAGTATCCAGATGAGATTGGGACGAGATTGTTAAAAGAAGCAGGAGTAAAGTTAAAGGTATTGGGTTAGTGGTGTGTTAAAAGGTGATTTTGTCATAAAACTGCCTCTTTGGTGCGTTGCGAGTGATGCATCAAGCTTCTCCTTAGCAACTCTCCCTACTTACTTTAATAAGTTATACTTAATAAAGTATAAATGGCATAAATGCTTCAATTTCTTACTATACAAAACATTTATATATAAGTTATACTTATATAGGTAATATGGCAGAGATTGAAGTAACTCTAACCGGATATAAGTGTGAGCGGTGCGAGCATGTATGGATACCTCGTAATAGACGAGAAATGCCAATAATATGTCCAAGATGTAAAAGCCCCTATTGGAACAAACCAAGGAAAAACAGGGGATCTATCGCCGCCCAAAAAGATTAAATTTTGAATTACAAACAAAGTTAAAATAACCGCCTAAACGAAACATTTATATTCAAAAAGAGTTTTACTAATGGCATGGATTGGGTAAAACCTAAAGGGTATACTGAAGCTCAAATAGACCATGCAGGAGAAATTCTCATTAGTGATAACTCCAGTATTGAAGAAATTAATAATGCTCTTGAAATATTAGATAATTGGAGGGCTATCCACAGTTATCCCATGCATATTTTTAAGATGAGAATTAAAACAAAATTACCTATTATTGATAAAAATGGGATAGGGGTACAACGTCTAAAACGAATCCCGGCAATAATTAATAAACTTAATAGAAGTAAAGAAGGACGAATGCGAAAATTAAAGCTCTCCCAAATGCAGGATTTAGGGGGATGCCGAGCAGTATTGTCTAGTATAGAATTAGTAAGAAAATTTGCTCAGGACTATTTTATTAAAGGAGATCTAAAACATAAGAGGGTTACTGAAAAAGATTTCATAAAGACCCCCAGAAACTCTGGATATAGGGGAATACACTTGATATATAAGTTTTATAGCAACAGTAGAAAAAAAATGTCAAAACTTTGCGAGCGCCCTACCACCGGTCACAGACCGGTGGCATGAACTG
>JBBSWG010000063.1:0-20343 GCA_038046425.1 Nanobdellota archaeon | reverse complement strand
AAGCAGAATTGCTTTTAAAAGTTATGGGTGGTGGAAGAGATAGGTGGGAGAAGGATTGTTGAGGGATTTTTATTTTTAACGAAAGGGATGAGCTGCGGATAAACAATCACTTATTAGTTAAAACAAACGGAAGGTTTATATAGTTAAAGGCTTTTTGTAGTCATATCTTAACTGGCAACATGAGAGGCAAAGGATTACTAAAAGAAATGGACTTGGAATCAAGAGTTACTCCAAAGATGTTTTACAGTGAACTCACTGATCCCCGGCATCATGACCCCCAGCAATTTTGTTATATTGTCCATGGAATAAATCCGGTTGCTAAAAACGGGTTACTGTTAGCGGCAATAAATATGGAGGGCTATGATTTCAGTCAGGAGATAGATTTGTTATGCGAACCAGAAAGAATTTCTGAAAAGAAATTGATCTCAACCAGTATCATCAACCAGGATCATCAAGGAACATGGGGTGACGTTTTTTTTATTTTGGATGTCCCCTGGAACAATTTTGTTTCTATCTCACCTCTCGACCAGGCCACCAATATTACCAGACCAGCTCCTGTTCTTGAATATGCTCGAAGACCATACCTCACCCCTTCTCGATTAATCGAGCAGACACGATGGTGTAGTCTAGGCTCTTCTTCAGCTTACAATGAAGTGGTCGTAACGGGAACAAGGAAAAGAAAAAAGGTAAAAATTACCGGTATTGGGATTAAGTTAACGGATGTGGGAGAAAAAGTAAGGGAGCCAGAAGAAGCACCAAGAATGAGGAAAATTGGAAAACAGCTGGGTGTGCCAACCGTAGAACTTTTAGGATATTCACGAATAGAGGATTCAGAAGCAGAAATAAGCAAAAGCTATCGTGAAGGCCAAGCCCAAGTCCAGGCAGTGTATATCAATCGGGAGGGTTATAGGTACTTTTTTCAGGGGAGCTGGGATGAGACCAGAATTAAAACTGTTGGCCGGTCTGATAAACATTTTTATGGTGGCCATAATCCCGTTACCACTGAAGAATATTTGTCTCTGCGGCCTTCCCTTGCTCAAAAATTAGCTACGGCCCCAGAGCTTAACAGGCAGGATTTCCTGAGAGAACTTGACCGCTGGTTTGAGCTAAGGACGGGATAATATAGAGCTCCTTTTCCACTGAAAGAAGTGATTGATGTATACTAACCATGACCTTGCTCATCCGTACTTTATCGCACCAGACCATTGAAGGTGGTTTTTATGCCAGCTTTGGCGACTTCTTTCGATTTGGTGTCTATTCTTTTCCGACACCCTTTCTGTATAGAGTAGCCCGGGAGTTTGCTGCAGAGCCAGCCTTACGGACTTCTAAACTGTTGACCTACGGTCTAGAAAAGGTCGATCGGCGCTTTGAGGAACACTTGGAAGCTGCAGTTGAAAAAGTTGATCAAAAAATACGTAGTGGTGAAAAAGGCGGCATAGTATTCGTTCCTACCAAAGTAGAAGAACCACGATTGGAGGATGAAGTAAATAGGCATGGTGACGGTAAGGAAATTCTGCTTCGAATAAATAAAGGCTGTCGCTCCTTAGCTTTTGGCAAGTATACCCTGTCGGGATTACAATTTGGCAGCGTGCTCTATTATGCCTGTGAGGGCGGGCATTTAGGCTGGCCGGGGGGCACCGAACCGCTAGAAGCAGAAACAACTTTAGAAGCAATTATCGCCTCCCGTCATGCCATTTACCGCGATCTGCAACGATGCTTACTTAAACGTGCTCCGAGAACCCGCAATTAAACTTTTATTCAAAAGTTTTTTAAAACAGCCTCCAAATAATAAGAGTAATGGCCACCCTCACCTTTGAAACCTTAACTTTCCGCCCTAATGGCAGTGAGCTAAACATTGATCTCCTGCGCGGTTTTACCACTGCCATCCCTAACGCCGAGTTGGAAGAGATCGCTCCCTATGAAATTGAGGATGCCCACACCATTACGTTCCCTACTCTTCAACAAGACAAAGCCGAAACTAAATTTTCTTTCCTCTTGGAAAAGCATTTTGAGCATCTGAAAACGAAGCTCACCGGGAACAAAGCCACTTACATCCATAAGAATTCTGGCCTGCCCCTGATCGGCAATGTTGCTTTTGGCATCGTCTATAGAAATTCTTCGATCATTGAGATTAAGCCCTCGACTTCCTGTAACCTGAACTGCCCCTACTGCTCGATTGCCGAAGGCCTCTCTTCAACCAAGCACGATTTTGTGGTGGAAAAAGATTATCTGCTCGAGGAATTACAGAAATTGCTGGATTTTGTCGCTGAACCTGTAGAGGTGCATATCGGCGTGCAGGGTGAGCCCTTTCTGTATGCGGATCTTGAAAGTTTGTTTGCGGATTTGGAGCAGATGGAATTAGTGCACACGGTAAGTATTGATACCAATGGCACCTTGCTGAACAAAGAGCGGATAGAGCGTTTGTCCCGGTTTACAAAACTGCAGCTGAATCTTTCGCTGGATGCAATTGATGAAGACATTGCGAGAACGATGGCCGGCACGAAAAGCTATAATGTCCACCAGATTAAGGAAGTTATTGCCCTGGCGGCAGAGAAGATGCCTAAAACACCGGTAGTCGCTCCCGTTCTCACGCCCGGCGTCAATGAGGAAGAAATAGAAAAGATAATCCTCTTCATCAAATCGTTGAAGCGGCAGCCGATCTTAGGGATACAAAATTTCCTGCAGTATAAGACGGGAAGAAATCCGGTAAAGGAAAGGTCCTGGCCGGAATTCTATGCGTTATTGGAAAAACTGGGGCAGAAACATAACCTTAAATTACGCTTAAACAAGAATGATTTTAAGGTGCGGGAGACCAAGGAGTTGCCTAAGCCTTTCCGGGAGGGAGATATTGTCATGGCCACGATCAAATGTCCGGACCGTTTTCCGCAGGCCGTGATTGCCGTGGCCGGAGATAGGAACATTTCCGTGCCCAATGGTGAGTTTAAGAAAGAGAAGAAGATTAAAGTTAAGATTATCCGGGATAAGCATAATATATTTGTGGGGAAGGTGGTGTAAAGCTACGATGAAGCTTAGTTTATTCAAAACCCCCTTTCATCTCTCTCGTGGTGAAACTGCGGTCATAAAATCCATTAGCGCCTACTCCCTAATATTCTTACCCCACCACCGCCACCTGAAATCTTTTTTCATCCAGCGGCTCAATCAGGACTTCCTGGCCTTTCTGGAGATGCATGAAGCTGACAATCGATTTGGGCAGTTTCACATCGAGCGCATGGCCGGAGGTGCCAATACGCGTTTTCGCCGCAATGCCCCATAATCCTCTCTCCCGGGCTTTTTTCTCCACCAGCTTCAACGTTTCTCCAGAAAAAATTGTTTCCTGGCAATGATCGCAGACTAAAGCATCATACTTACCGAGATTCTAGCCCAGGAGCACATAATCCACTTTCTTCTCTTTTAATATCCCCTGGCCGCATTCATCGCAGTTGTTCATGAGGTTTACCTATTTGTTGATATAAATTGTTTTTATTATAAATTTTTCGCTATATAGAAAACCTCTGAATAGTAGTTAAAATAGAAAGATTTATAAACGCAGGAGATTGAGGGGATAAAAACAGCTTTTTGAGGCTGATAAAAAATCCGGAAAAGCAAGCACATGGAGACTACCACAACGAATATAAATCTAAAGAGCCAGAGTTCATAACGTATGTATGCCGGAAATAAAATGTCAACTACCCTCCCTCTAGATCAGCAGCTGCAAAGGATTTACCAGGAATTCGCCTATAATGCTGACTTTCCCGCCGGATTCTGCGCTCTGGTGGCGCGGCAGGTAAAGGACGAACTGGGCTTCGCTGCCGTTAGTGGCTGGTTCCTCCTTGATGAGCGCTTCCTTGATTGGCGGGAACGAAGGCAGAAGTATGGCGTGCTCTCCCATTGCTGGAACCTTGACGAAAGTGGAAAGATTATTGACCTTACTGCTGCGCAGTTCAACAATGATTTAAAAAGAGAAAATAGAATCCGGGAGGGCATTCAGGTTATCAGCCGGGAGCATCCATTGTACCGGCGATATATGCCTAGAGATGCAAACTTCGGACAATATCGAGTGATCAGACGACAATATGGGGGGATAATACAATCATGACTACTTCACAATCTTACCACCAACTGGACTTGCCGTTCTACCCTCTTAAGGATCCCGCTTTGCGCCATCAGCAAAAAGTCTTATACTCCGGCGATCCTAGTTTGATTGCCCGAGACTAGGGCCTCGACACTATCGTCGAACAGTTCGGGGAGGAATCTTTTGAGCATCTAGCTTACGAACAACGGCAGGCCGATAGAATTTGGCCTCAGGTTCGGCGACGGCTGTTGAACATTCCCGGCATGACCGAAAACCCGGCAGTTAACCGGGACATGCTGCGGCGCTGGCTCAGGGAATTCCATCGTGATAACCCTGAATTTGTGCCGTCTTTGCCCAAAAGATTTTACCGGATGAAAAAGGAAGAATTACGGGAGGTGTATTATGAGATGCTCAGGAAGTACAAAGTTACGATAGAAGATATTGTGGG
The DNA here is from genome assembly GCA_038046425.1 of Nanobdellota archaeon. Taxonomy (GTDB): domain Archaea; phylum Nanobdellota; class Nanobdellia; order Woesearchaeales; family GW2011-AR9; genus JAHFRS01. Next base: position 15,823 of record JBBSWG010000063.1, on the reverse strand, counting down.
AAAGCGGGAATAACCCGGGGAATAAAAAATGAGCGACCCTAAATTAGAAGATTTGGTTGGGGAGATTGCTCCTACTGGAGAGAAAAAGGTCTTTAATGTTAAGCCTTATTTGAATGATTTTGTTAATAGTGTGCTCTCTGGAGCAATAGTAGGTGCTGTAAGACCGTATTTTCATCTTTTTTCTCCCGAACCTTCGCCACTTTCGTTCGAAGATATTTTTATTCTTCCGGCAGTTGCTACCGGCGCAAGCTGTTTACCTCCGTTAAAGAGCTGGATCGAACAGGAGTACCTCAAAACCAATCAATCTGTCTGGGGCGGGCGATTTACCAGATTTGCCGGTGTTTTTACGGGCGTATCGCTGGCGTATTATCTTTCACAATATCTTAAGTAATAAAAATGTTAATCATCTATTCAAAATCTTTGCTTAGACTCTTATTCAGTCCGCCACCCTAACCCCACCGTAAGCTTTATAAACCCACCCCTTAATCAGCGAAGCACGATGGGTCAGGGTATATATTCTATAGTACCAGCGAGGATATTATAGAAATACGACTCTTCCCCATGCCCTGGTAGTGTAGCGGCCTAGCATGAAGCCCTGTCAGCTTCGCTAAAGCAATGGCAGAACGGCTTCGACCCGGGTTCGAAAATAAGGGGTGTCCCCCTTATCAATCCCCACCCTTGGGAAAACGAAACTCCCGGCCAGGGCGTTTCCTGGGCCGGTAGCTCAGCCTGGTAGAGCGCTTGACTTTTAAAAATTAAAGTCAGGAAGCTATCAAGCGGTCGCGGGTTCAAAAGCAGGTTACAGAAAACAAAGTAATGTGACTGAACGAAAATCCCGTCCGGCCCGTTTTTTCCTTTCCCCACCATGGACGTCAGCAACCATTTCCTGGTCTCGAAGCACAGCAAGCTCGCCGAGAGTGAAAAGCGGCAGCTGCTGGAACAGTATAAAGTAGAACTGCCGGCCTTACCAAAAATTTTCCGCAGTGATTCGGCTATTACCAAATTAAACACTAAAGTCGGCGACGTGATTAAAGTAGAACGGGCCAGCAAGACCGCGGGCACTTTCGCTTATTATCGGGTGGTGATTGATGGATAAATCAATTCTGATCAAAAAGTACTTTGAAGAAGAGAATGTTGTAGCCAGCAATATTGAATCGTTCAACACCCTGCTGGAGAAAGGCCTGCAGGAAGTCATTGAAGACAATAAAGAAGCGGAACCAACGATCATACCCCATAACATCGAGAAATTCAAGATCCGTTTTGGGCGGATCACCGTTGGCAAGCCGGAAATCACCGAAGCGGATGGCAGCAAACGGCCCATCTATCCGGTCGAAGCGCGCCTGCGGAAGATTTCTTACCATGCACCAATTTTCCTGGAAGTCAGCAGCTACATCAACGACGTGCAGCGGGAAAATTTTGTTGCGGAAATCGGCAAGATGCCGATCATGCTGAAAAGCAAGTACTGCCATCTGGAAAAGATGAGCCGGGAAGAGCTGATGCAGCATGGGGAAGATCCCTCTGACCCGGGCGGGTATTTCATCATTAACGGCACGGAACGGCTAATCGTCAATGTGGAAGACCTGGCTGCCAATAACCTGATCGTGGAAGAAGACGGCAATTCCTTCATTGCCCGCTACTTCGCTGCCCATGGTTCCTATAAGATTCCCCATACGCTGGAGCGGAAAAAAGATGGCGTCTTTTATCTGACGTTTACCCGCATCAAGATCATGCCGGCTTTGATTGTCCTGAAAGCGCTCGGCTTAACGCGTGATGAAGAGATTATGAAAGCCGTCTCGGAAGAGCGCAACTATGAGGAGATGATCTTAAACTTGTTTGAATTCAGCGAGATCAAAGGCCAGGAAGAAGCGTTGGATTACATCAGCAAACGCATCGGCGTGCCGCAGACGAAGGAGATTCGTATTGAGCGCACCAGGGAGATCCTGGATAAATTCCTGCTGCCTAACGTGGGAATAGAGGCTAAGGATCGCTTGGCTAAGGCCAGGAATGTCTGTAAGATGCTGAAGAAGTTCATCGATGTCAGCCGGGGCGAACGCCCGCCCGATGACAAGGATCATTACATGAACAAGCGCATCCGCTTAAGCGGTGACCTGCTGATTGATTTATTCCGGGTTAATTTCAAGATTCTGGTGGGAGACATTCTCTATAACTTCCAGCGCATCATCAAACGGGGAAAATTGCCCTCAACACGAGTAATCATCCGGGACAAACTGCTTACCAGCAGAATTTACTCCTCGATGGCCACGGGTGAATGGGTTGGTGGCCGGCAAGGGATCTCGCAACGGATGGGCCGTTCTAATTTCTTAGATATGATTTCGCATCTGCAACGGGTCGTTAGCCCTTTGTCCAGTTCCCAGGAGAATTTTGAGGCCCGGGCACTGCACTGTACGCATCTCGGCAGAATTTGCCCGATTGAAACTCCGGAAGGGACCAATATCGGCTTACGTAAGAATCTGGCGATGCTCTGTTCCATCTCGCCGGCGAGCAGCGAGCAAGTGCTCTTAGAGAGATTAAAAACGCTTGATTTCCGGGAGGCAGGTTAAATGGTTGACGTCTTCCTTAATGGTAAATTTGCCGGAACAGTAGAAGATGGTGGACTATTTACCCAGAGCGTCAAGGATCTGCGCCGGGAAGGGACAATAGCGCAGAACATCAATGTTTATTATGACGGGGAAGCAAATGAAGTGTTTCTGCTTTCAGATGAAGGCCGGGCTCGCCGGCCATTAATTGTCGTTAAAGATGGGAAGACTCTGCTGACGGAGAAGCATCTGAAACAGCTTACGGATGGTGAGATTGCCTGGGCGGACCTCTTGCGTCAGGGCGTGGTGGAATACCTTGATGCTGCGGAAGAAGAAAATGCTTTGGTGGCGGCTACGGAAGAACAGCTTACCCCAGAACATACTCATCTGGAAGTTACCCCGGGCTCGCTCTGTGGCCTGACCACGGCTTTAGTGCCTCATGGGAATTATAACCAATCGTCTCGCTTGATCATCGGCAGCAAGAACCAGAAGCAGGCCTTGGGCTTTTACGCGGCTAATTATCTGTTGCGCCTGGATATGGATTCTAACATCTTACACTATCCGCAATTGCCGCTGGTAAAAACCAGGATTCATGATCTCTCTAATTATGAAGAGCATCCTTCCGGACAGAACATGATTGTCGCGGTAATGTGTTATGACGGTTATAACATGGAAGATGGCGTGATCTTAAATAAGGCGTCGGTGGAAAGGGGCCTAGCGAGAAGCACTTATTTTCGCCCCGTGACTTCTGAGGAGATTCGTTATTCTGGCGGATTAGTGGATGAAGTCTGTATTCCCGATAAGGACATCAAGGGCTATCGCAGCGAAAAGGATTATGCTTTTCTGGAAGAAGATGGCATTATCTCTCCCGAAGCGAAAGCCGATGAAGGGAATGTGGTGATCGGCAGAACCAGTCCGCCGCGATTCCTGAGCAGCATGGAAGAATATAATTTGGTGGCAGCCTCCCGCCGGGAAAGTTCTACCGTATTAAAGCATGGTGAACGGGGCATAGCTGATTTTGTGCTGATCACGGAAAATGAAGAGGGAAATAAATTAGTAGAAGTGCGCCTGCGTGAGGAACGCATCCCTGAAATCGGCGATAAATTTACCAGCAGGCATGGGCAGAAAGGCGTTACCGGCATCTTAGTGCCGCAACAGGATGCCCCGTTTTCGGCTTCAGGCATCGTCCCGGACGTTATTTTTACTCCGCACGGCGTTTCCTCCAGGATGACGATATCGCACCTGATTGAATTAGTGGGCGGAAAAGTGGCCGCTCTGGCCGGAAGATTTGTCGACGGGACCTTATTTGAGGGTGAGACCGAAGAAGTGCTGCGGAAAGAATTAGCGGAACTTGGTTTCCATGAGAATGGGACGGAGACGTTTTATGATGGCCGGACGGGCAAGCAGATGTTAGCTCGGATTTATGTGGGTAACATGTACTATTTGCGCTTGCGGCACATGGTGGCAAACAAGATGCAATCCCGGGCTAGGGGACCGATCCAGCTCCTGACCAGGCAGCCGACGGAAGGGAAGGCGAAAGAGGGCGGCTTACGCTTAGGGGAGATGGAGAAAGATACCTTTATTGCTCACGGGGCCAGTCTGCTGCTGAAAGAGCGGTTTGATTCCGATAGGATAGCGTTGCCGATCTGTGAGAAGTGTGGCCTGGTGGCGGTAGAGGACCATTACAAGCGGCGCAAGTATTGTCTGATGTGTGGGGAAGATGTGGATATCAATTATGTGGAGTTAAGTTATGCGTTTAAATTGCTGTTGGATGAAATCAGAAGCGTGGGTATTTATCCCAAGCTGAATCTGAAGAATAAGTATTGAGGAGGAAAGGAAAATGGGTACAAGACAAAAACCGGGATACACCATTGGTGATTTTACTAAAGGGGCTGTAGATAAACAGGAAGCAATTCTCACCTGCATAGTAGAAGAACGAGAACTCGTGGAATATTCAACTAAAATGTATGTTGATAACATAAGAGTTAAATCTACAAGAGAATATTTAAAAGATGAGCGCCCGACAAAGGGAAGCATTCCGGAAGGAAAAAGATTGTTTATATCGGTTCCCTCTATCCCGGTATTAGAATTAATAATTGGTGATGAACTAATGTGTACTGGAAAAATAGAAGGGGCTTCCTCAACTAATTACCATGCAGAATTAATCGCAAATAAAACCACTGGTATAGTCTATGAAGTGCATCGTTGAAACCAACTAACACCACCACCCATGCCCTACCTTAACCCCATTACCATCAGTGTACATAAGAAGATCGACAGCATCAGCTTTAACCTCTTCTCGCCCAAACAGATCACCGGCTTAGCGGCGGCCAAGATCGTCACCCCCGAACTCTATGACCGGGAAGGTTATCCCGTGGACGGCGGACTGATGGACATCCGCTTAGGTATCATTGATCCTGGCCTGCGCTGCAAGACCTGCGGCGGCAAGCTGAAAGAATGTCCCGGTCATTTCGGCTATATCGAATTGGCCCGGCCGGTAATCCACGTCAAGTTCGTGCGGCAGATTTATGATTTACTGCGGGCAACCTGTAAGTACTGCGGTCGAATCCTCTTGCCCGAGAAACTGTTGCGGAAATATGCCAGCATGATCAGTGCCGAAAGTGCCAGTAGGGCTGCGGGTACTGCCGCCAGTGGTGCCTCGGCGAGCCCTGGTGCTGAAGCTGGCGAGCAGGACGAAGAAGCCGGATTAGAACTGCGGCAGAGAAAAATCAAGGATCTCGTCGCCAAGCACAAGGCTCACAACAAATGCCCGCACTGCGAGAAAAAGCAGGAAAAGGTCAAGCTGGAGAAGCCCTATAACTTTTATGAAGAAAATATCCGCTTAAGCCCGATTGAACTGCGGGCGAGACTGGAAAAGATTCCTCCTGAAGACCTGCCTTTCTTTGGTTTTACTGCCGTGAGTATTAGACCGGAATGGATGATCCTCACCAGCATGCAGATCCCGCCGGTAACCATGCGCCCCAGCATCACCCTCGAGACCGGTGAACGCAGTGAAGATGATCTGACCCACAAGCTGGGCGACATTGTCCGGATCAACCAGCGTTTGTTTGAGAATATTAATGCTGGTGCACCAGAAGTGATCATTGAAGATTTATGGGATCTTTTGCAATACCACATTGCCACGTTCTTTGACAACGACATCCCCCAACTCCCACCGGCTAGGCATCGCGGCGGCCAGATTCTGAAGACCTTGACGGAAAGAATCAAAAGCAAAGAGGGCCGGATCCGTCATAATTTGGCGGGGAAAAGAACGGATTTTTCGGCTCGGACGGTCATCAGTCCTGATCCCATGATCCAGTTGAATGAAGTAGGCATTCCTTACAGCATGGCTATGAGCCTGACCGTGCCGGAACGCGTTACTGAATGGAACAAGGAGTATCTGCGTAAATTCGTGGAGAATGGGCCTAAAAAATATCCCGGCGCCAATTATATCATCAAGCCTGACCGCCGGCGGAAAACGATTACTGCCGAAACAAAACAGGAAATCTTAGATGAGTTGAATACCGATTATATTGTTGAGCGTCATTTGCTGGACGGGGACATTGCTTTGTTTAATCGCCAGCCCTCGCTCCATAGAATGAGCATGATGTGCCACCGGGTCAAAGTGCTGCCGGGAAGGACGTTTCGCTTAAATCCAGCAGTTTGTTTCCCGTACAATGCCGATTTTGATGGTGACGAGATGAACCTGCACATCCCCCAAACGGAAGAGGCAAGAGCAGAAGCACGCATCCTGATGTTAGTAGAGACGCAGCTGATCAGTCCGCGCCATGGCCTGAGCGTGGTTGGCTGCATCCACGATGCCATCACGGGAAATTATCTGTTGACCAAAGAGCTGGTGCTGACCAGGGAAGAAGCGGCTGATCTGCTTTATAACTGCGGTTTACAGGACTTGTCAGGCGTACCGGATAAAGAAAAGATTGACGGCCGTGAAGGTTTCTCCGCCTTACTGCCGAAAGATTTTAATTTTATTGGTAAAGACAAGAGCGGGAATGAATTGCGAATCATCGGCGGCCAGCTTAAATCTGGTTTCATGGACAAAGCTAATTTAGGACAGGAATCGGGGTTGATGCTGCGTAATTTTTATGAGAAGTACGGCCCGGAAGCAACGCAGGATTTCCTGGGACAGGTATCTAAGCTCGGGATTGCGGTTCTCTCCCGGCGGGGCTTTTCCATTGGCTTAGGTGATCTTGACTTACAGCGGGAAACGAGGGAAGAAATCAACCAGATCATCAGCAAGGCGGAAGAGGAAGCGTCAAAGCTGATTGAGTTGTATCAGGCGGGAAAGCTGGAGCCGTTACCTGGCCGGACGGTACTGGAAACGTTAGAAGTTCGGATCATGGAAGCCCTGAACAAAGCCAGGAACAAAAGTGGGGACTGTTCCATGAAACAAGGCCGGGATAGCTCCGCGTTAATCCTGGCCCGCTGTGGGGCCCGCGGAAATCCATTAAATATTGCGCAGATGAGTGCCATTGTGGGGCAGCAGGCTTTGCGCGGGAAAAGGATTGAGCGTGGGTTTAAAGGCAGGACCTTGCCGTACTTTAAGTCTCAGGATTTAACGCCGGCAGCCAGAGGTTTCATCCGCAGCAGTTTTAAATCCGGGTTACAGCCAGCAGAATTTTTCTTTGGCGCGATGACTGGAAGGGATGCATTAATGGACACTGCTTTACGGACGCCAAAGTCAGGATACCTTTACCGTCGCTTATCCAATGCCATGCAGGATCTGAAAGTGGAATATGATGGCACGGTGCGGGACGCTTCCGGTCGAATCATTCAGTTCAGCTATGGCGAGGACGGTTTAGATGTTTCCAAGACCAAAAGCGGCACGATTGATGTGCAGCGTATCATCCGTCATGCCGTGGAGGTTGAATAGGAATAATGATTTAACAATAATACCATGACCCCACCACCACCCACGCCAACCCTTCCACCGCATCTGCAGGAAGAATTGCAACAGCATCTGCCCAGTGGCATCTCCAAAGAAAAGGTCGCGAAGATTACGGAAGAGATCGCCACTATCTATAAGGCTGCCCGTATCAATCCCGGAGAATGTGTGGGCCTGGTGTCAGCGGAAAGTATCGGTGAACCGAGTACGCAGATGACTCTCAATACTTTCCACTTTGCAGGAGTAGCAGAAATGAACGTCACCACTGGCCTGCCGCGGATCATTGAGATCTTTGATGCCACTAAAGAGATCAAGACACCAATGATGGAAGTGCATTTTAAGAAAGGATATGATGATCTGGAGATCGTTCGGGCCTTTGCCGCGCAAATCAAGGAAACAACGCTGGGCGAACTCGTGGTTGAATATGCCTTCAATATCTTTGAGCAGACGCTGAAAGTAAAATTGAACCCAGCGCTGCTGGAGAGTTATGATTTAGCGGCGAAAGATATTGCCGTCCTGGCGCGGGGAAAGAATAAGAACTTTAATGTTGAGAGTTCCGCTGAGGAGATTCTCTTTACCCATAAAGGCAAGCCTGAGGAAATCAAAGAGCTGTATAACTTAAAGGCGAAACTGAAAGACATCAAGGTTAAAGGCGTCAAAGGCATCAAGCAAGTCCTGCCGGTAAAGCGAGAGGAAGGTTTCATCGTCTTAACGTCCGGCACGAACCTCAAAGAGATTCTGGAGATGAAAGAAGTTGATCCGAGCCGGACGACCAGCAATGACATTCATGAAATCCTGAAAGTGCTGGGTGTGGAAGCAGCCCGTCAGGCCATTATTAATGAGGTCTTCCGGGTGATTGAAGCTCAGGGATTGAATATTGATGTGCGTCATGTCATGCTGGTGGCTGACCTGATGTGCACTTCCGGGAAGATTAAAGGGGTGACTCGCTATGGGGTCGTTAGTGAGAAAGCGAGCGTGCTGGCTCGAGCCAGTTTTGAAACGCCTATCAAGCACTTGATCAATGCGGCCCTGGAAGGGGAGAATGATCCGCTCGCTTCCGTGGTCGAAAATGTGATGATCAACCAGCCCGTTCCGTTAGGGACCGGACTGCCGGGATTGGTAACGAAGATGAAGTAACTGAACAATGGAACCTACCACTCTACTCACCACTAAAGTACAGGAAGGGAAAGCTGTTTTGGGTACTGAACGGGTACTAAAGCTGTTGAAGTCTAGAAAGCTTAGCAGCATCATTCTGGCGCGTAATTGCCCCGCGAAAAGCAAGGCGGATATCGAATACTATGCGAAGTTAGCGCAGATCCCCATAACCCAAGTGGAGCAGACTAATGAGGAAATAGGCATTCTCTGCAAGAAAAATTTCTTTGTCAGCGTCGCGGGAATTCTGGCCTGAAATTATCTGAAATCATGATACGCGTCAAACTCGATCAGGATGTGGTGGGATTAACCGCGTTGCTGGAACAGCGCAGCGGCGCCCGGGTGAAAGATTGTTTTAAAGAGCAGGAGACGATTTATTTTGTGGTAGCGACCGGAGAAGCGGGCAAGGCCATTGGCCGGAATGGAGTCCATGTGCAGCAGTTGCAGCAGCAGTTGCAGAAGAAGATCAAAGTGATTGAATATCACGACTCGCCGGCAGAATTTGTGCGCAACCTGATTGCTCCCCTTCGGGTGGAAGAGGTGCGGGAGGAAGGCGAGCTGCTGTTGCTGCAGGACCACAATAAAAAAACAAAAGGTTTATTAATAGGGCGGGAGGGAAAGAACTTAAGGATATTGAACCGGGCGGTGCAGCGGTTCTTCCCTAAAGAAGTGAAGGTTATATAGAGAATTTTGAAAAACCTCCCCCGGGTCTGTTTTCAAAATTCTCTGGTGTGGGGAGGACGAGAACAAACTACTATTGATTCAAAACAACCGATCATGGGTAAAAAACCAAATGGCTTAGGAGCGGGCAAGAAGCTGCGGAAGCGAAGAAAGCAGTTTGCGGTAGTCAATCGGACCAAATTCAAGCATAAATTTGATCCACTGAAAGGCGCTTCTCAGGCCAAAGCGATCGTCCTGGAGAAGATCCAGGTCGAGGCCAAGCAGCCTAACTCGGCGATGAGGAAGTGCGCGAGGGTTCAATTAGTGAAAAACGGCAAACAGATTACCGCCTTCATGCCCGGCGACGGTGCACAGAAGCTGATCAACGAGCACGATGAAGTTATCATTGAATGTATCGGCGGGAAGATGGGTCGGGCCAAAGGTGATCTGCCCTGTATCAGGTGGCAAGTCATCAGCGTAAATGATCAGAGTTTAGATGCTTTGTTGAAAGGGAAGTTGGAGAAGGCGAGAAGGTAAAGGAAAATGACTAATTGCTCTAGAAAAAAGTTTACTGATGATTAAGGGGAAGTGATAGAGGAGGAAAAAAATGGTACACATCGACGAATTTTACATCTTTAAAGAGGAGATTGTTTTAAATGAGGGGGGAAGGCAGGAAGATCTTTGTGCGTATACTCCTCTCTGGCCAGGGATGGTCCAGCGTTTTGATTCAGCCAAGAGGTACAGCCCAGAGCGCGGCCAATTAGAACTTCTGGCTGAGAAGGTAGCGCAGTACTCTATGTTAAGTGAAAGTAGGAGTCCGGAAGCAGAGGAGCGGGCAAAACATCCGGAAACTGCCTTTGCCGAGATTCGCTGTAATTTTAAACCGTCGTATGATTCCCTGGTAAATTCTTTGGGAGACATTGGCAGAACCCATACTTTCTCCGAGAAAGAGCAAAGGGAATTCCTGGGCTATCTGCGGAAGACGTATCTGGCGATGAGGGATCCGAATAAGCGTTCCACTATTTATATTGATCACCTGCGGCCGGCTGGTGAAATGGAAGGGCAACCAACTGGGCCGGAAGGGGTTATTGGTGATGCTCAATAAACATAAATAGAGAGGGCATAGAATACCATGACCACCATTAAATTTTTCAACCGCTGGACCGCTGAGGGCGTGCAGGTGAAAGACCGCGGCCTGCAGCCGTACATCACCTTAGAGCCCCGGATCGTCCCTAAGACCGGCGCCAGGTACATCGGCAACCGCTTCCATAAATCCAACACTTTTATCGTTGAACGCTTAGCCACCAAACTGATGGATTCCGGTCATCGCGCTAAGAAACATCTGCTGAGTTCCGGGCATAATACCGGCAAGAAAAGCCTGGCCCTGAATATTGTGCAGGAAGCCTTAGCTAAAGCCGAGCAGAAACTGAAGCAGAACCCACTCGCCATTTTAGTGCGGGCGATTGAGAGTGCCGCTCCCCGGGAAGAAGTCATTGCCATTGAATATGGCGGTGCGCGCTATCCGAAAGCGGTGGACGTTGCCCCACAACGAAGAGTAGATTTAGCCTTACGGGCGATGACCCAAAGCGCATACCAGAAATCGTTTAATAAGAAGACCAAGATTGAAGATGCCCTCGCTGAGGAAATAATTTTCGCTTCCCAGAGCAGTGCCCGTTCTGCTGCCATTGCCAAGAAAAGGGACATGGAACGGCAGGCCAGTAGCAGTAAATAGAGAATTTAGAGAATTTTCTGCAGAAAATTCTCTGGCGTGGGGTGGGAGAAGAAAGGGTTAGGGGGAGTAAGAGAGAGGGGTTAATCCGGCTGAGAAGAGTTTTCCAACTGCTGGGCTTTAATCAAGGCGTTAGTTTTGTTCTTCAAGGAGATCGATGATAAAACAGGTGTCTAAAATCATGCTGCTAATTCCTTCCGTGCCTTCTTTGAGCATGGCCAGGCGTTCGTAGGCATCTTCCGTAATCGTCAAGGTTTTGGTCGTCATAAGTCTACTAAACACACGTGTATGTACGTGTACTCTAAAAAACTTTCGCTCTAAAAATTAAGCTTTTCTTCCTTTGATCATAGATCATCACTTTCCCCCCTTCCATCACCACCGTACTTAACGTCCTCATCTTGTCTCCGGTTGTTGAGTATACTGGATAGGGCCGATTCTTCCGGTCAAAAAGAATTCTCAATAAAGTGGCTGAAGTAATTGTTTTACCCGGCCTAGCCAACTCCTGTAACCTTCTCAGCCGGATTAACGAGCCTTTTCTCACTTCACTTCCTCTCTGCATTTCCGAATGAAGAAAATGGTTAGTGTGGAAATCAATCCCTTTAACTTCTTTGATGCTGGTCCTCCTGCCCCATTTTTCCACGGAAAGGATTCTTTTTCCCTGCCCGATATAGCAATGGAAGCCGCTGGCACAGGGGCTCGTTCTCAGTACCTGTAGTGCAGCTGTCAGATTTCGGCATTCCAGAATTTTGCGGGTGAGGAAATAATATGGTGCGTACTGATAATAAATCTTAGTGACGGGGATGTAATTGACCGTGAAGAAGAGACCATGTTCGTTCCAGTTATAGGCTGAACCAGGCAATTCACCGTAATAGACAAAGGAATTAAACGTAAGTTTCGGCAGCTTATAAGTTACCAGCGTTCCTCCTTCACCGGGCTCGCCATCTTCGTTATGGGCCAGCAGAGTTTGTCCGGTGCTTTCTCTCCTGCGGGCTTTTTCCTTGCTGACGATAGCGATACTGCTGCAGCCATGATGGGCTTGACTCAATTCCGGACAGTTGAGATAGAACAATTCAAGGAAATCACTCCGGCTGCCTTCCGCGAGAGCGGCCAGTTCCTCCAGGTAACGGGGATAATGTTTTTTACAGTAATGGTAAAATTGGTGAATTCTTTTCCACTGCGGGCCCCGAGCTGATGCGGAAAGGTGGTGGTACCGCAGGCGGGCCTGAATTTCCTTGCGGAGGCGTTGGCCAAGCTGATAGCTGCAGTCAAAGAGAGTGCCATTAACGGTGAGGTGACGCATAATCCGGGGAAGAAATCTTTCTCCTTATTAAATTATCTTACAGTACAATTTTTAAATTACTCTCATTCCTGCTGCTCTATGCTCATCCTCGGCTGCGAATTCACCGCCCATACTTTTGGGGTAGGGATAGTTGACAGCACCGGCAACATCCTCGCCAACACTAAAGATAGTTATACCACCGCTCAACAAGTTGGCTTAATCCCGAACCTGGTAGCAGCTCATCATGAACAGGTTGCCGAGAAGATACTCGCCCAGGCTTTCCAGGTAAGTAAAGCCGCTGGAAAAAATATTGGCGGGGACGATATCGCTTTCATCGCCTATTCTGCCGGCCCCGGTCTCGATCCCTGCCTGCTTGCCGGTTACAAGATAGTTAAAGCGTGGGCGGAAAAGTTTGGTAAAAGGCTGGTGGGGGTAAATCATTGTGCCGCTCACCTTAGCATCGGCAAGCTCTGGAATAAAGTGAATGATCCTTGCTATCTGTATGTTTCCGGCGTCAATACCCAAATCATTGTGCAGGAAGGCGGCAAGTATCGTATTGTAGGAGAAACCTTAGACCTCGGCCTGGGTAACATGCTGGATAAATTTGCCCGTATTCTGGGGTTGGGCTTCCCCGGCGGACCGAAAATCGAAGAGCTGGCCAAGAAAGGAAACTATGTTGAACTGCCCTATGTGGTCAAAGGCATGGACGTCTCTTTTTCCGGCATTTTGACTAAAAGCGAGCAACTGCTGAAGAAAGGCTTCTCGAAGGAAGATCTCTGTTTTTCCCTGCAGGAGACGTGCTTTGCCATGCTGACGGAAGTGGTCGAGAGAGCGTTAGCGCATACCGAAAAGAGCGAGCTGGTATTAGTGGGCGGAGTGGGCGCTAATAAACGCTTCGGCGAGATGTTACAGATCATGTGCCGGGAGCGGGGAGCGCAATTTTATAATGTGCCTAGAGAATTAGCGACTGACAATGGCGCGATGATTGCCTGGGAAGGGTATTTGAGATATTTGCAGAAAAGAAGATTAGATAAAGCGGGGGAATTTAGGGGATCATATGAATCAGGTAAATCAGACGATTTAGGAGAATCAGGCGGGTCAGGAGAATTAGGCAACTTTGGCATCAAACCGCATTGGCGGGTGGAGGAGGTGTGAGCTTTTTACCCTTTCGCCCCTTTCCACAGCACCTTAAAATACTCGCGGAAGGAATCGGTGATCATTCCAACTTCACTCGACGTAGTTTCCTCGCCCGCAGCAGGTTCAGCCTGCCGGCGGCATACGTTGGTGCTCTATGAATATTTTTTATTAATTCCGACTGATTCTATTAAATCCGACGAGAATAAGATATTGGTATCCGTTATAAGTATCATCTACCAACCCTGTGCTTTATATTTTGTGTACACCGCTTCTTTCAATTTTTCCCCTAACGTTAAGCACTGCTCTTCGGTCAACCCTGAATTCTCCAGCAATTTGTCCAGAATTAGAGAATTATAATATCTCCCTATCGTACGCCAGTTTTCCACCAACAACTTTATAAACTCTAAAATTCTGCAAATTTTAGAGATTTACCGACGATAAATGAAAAAAGCAAACGCTTAAAATCCAGCATAAAAAAGAGCCTAAAAACCGACCACCATACTAGCCAATTTTAGCCCCAAAATGACCTCCCCAGCAAGCACTCCTGCTAGCTACGGCGCAGCTCAGATTCAGGTCCTGGAAGGGCTGGAAGCAGTCCGAAGAAGACCGGGCATGTACATTGGCGATACCGTTCTTCGCGGCCTGCATCACTTAGTCTGGGAAATCGTGGATAACTCCATTGATGAAGCCTTAGCCGGTTTCTGCACTAAAATTAAGGTTACCATCCATCCCGATAATTCCATCACTGTAGAAGACAATGGTCGGGGCATTCCGGTAGACCTTCATCCCCAGCTAGGCCTTCCCGCGGTGGAAGTGGCCTTAACTAAGCTCCATGCCGGCGGAAAGTTTGATAAAAGTGTCTATAAAGTAGCCGGGGGACTGCATGGCGTGGGCTTGTCCGTCGTGAATGCCCTTTCGGTGCTGCTGGAAGTCAGCGTGAAACGGCAGGGCCAGATTCACTATCAGAAATACTCCCGCGGCAAACCATTGATGAAACTGGAAGTTACCGGGGATACCGATGAAACCGGTACGATGGTCCATTTCCTGCCGGATCAGGAAATCTTTCAGGAACGGACTTTTCATTACGACATCCTGGCCCGCCGGCTGCGGGAGCTGGCCTTCCTCAACAAAGGCATCCAAATCACCCTCATTGATGAGCGGGAAAAAGAAAATAAGGCGGAAGATAAAGCTGAAAATAAAGTTGAGACTTTCCTTTACCTGGGCGGGATCAAGGAATTCATTGCCTTTGTGGACAAGAACAAGACCCCGCTGCAGGAAGTCTTTTATTTTGAGAAGGAGAAAGAAGGGGTAACTGTAGAGGTAGCCTTACAGTATAATTCTTCCTATCAGGAGAATGTGTTTACCTTTGTCAATAACATTAATACGATTGAGGGGGGGACGCATCTTTCCGGTTTTAAGACGGCTTTAACCCGGGTGATCAACAATCTGGTCAAGAAATATCGCGGCGGGAAAGAAGAGATCAAGCTTTCGGGAGATGATGTGAAGGAAGGCTTAACTGCCGTCATTTCGGTCAAAGTGCCCGAGCCGCAGTTTGAGGGGCAGACTAAGACCAAGTTAGGTAACAGCGAGATTGCCGGCATAGTAAGCTCGTTAGTCTATGATGAGCTCTCCTCGTATTTTGAAGAGCATCCGCCGGCGGCTAAGATTGTCATCAGCAAATGTGTGGAGGCAGCGATTGCCCGGGAAGCGGCCCGGAAAGCCCGGGAGCTGGTCAGGCGGAAAGGGGCCCTGGAGGGAGCAGGCCTGCCGGGCAAGTTAGCTGATTGCAGCAATAAGGATCCGGCAAAATGCGAGATTTTCATCGTGGAAGGCGATAGTGCCGGTGGAAGTTGCAAACAAGGCCGCAACCGCGAATTTCAGGCTATCCTTCCCTTAAAAGGAAAAATTCTTAACGTCGAGAAAGCGCGGATCCATAAGATGATGGAGCATAAAGAGATCATCGCCATGATCACCTCCTTAGGGACGGGCATCGGTGAAGATTTTAAGATGGAGAAATTGCGGTATGATAAGATTATCATTACTTGTGATGCTGATGTGGACGGCTCGCACATCATGACTCTGCTGCTGACGTTCTTCTACCGCTACATGACGCCGCTGATTGAGGAAAGGCATATTTACGTGGCCATGCCGCCCCTTTATCGCCTGCAGAAAGGCAAGCAGGCGCTCTATGTTTATTCTGATCAGGAGAAAGAGAAGGCGGTTCAGGAGTGGGGCGGGATGGAGGGAATAACCATTCAGCGTTACAAAGGCCTGGGCGAGATGAATCCCCAGCAGCTTTGGGAAACAACAATGGACCCTAGAGTAAGAAAGCTAAAGCAAATTACCATTGAAGATGCCGTCGCCGCCGACTTAATGTTCACGATTCTGATGGGCGAGGAAGTCGAACCCCGAAGAGAGTTCATTGA
>JBBSWG010000062.1:4847-8635 GCA_038046425.1 Nanobdellota archaeon | reverse complement strand
CATTTTGACAGTTTTCTATACTTAGTTATGTCACCTTTACAACAATCAACTGCGCATTCCCATACTTTCCCTCGTCTTCGGTCAGCACTTCCACTCCAAAGATGTACTGCCCGCTGGCCGCGGTCTTGGGAACGTTAATAAGGATTCCTTTACTGTGATGCTCATTCTCCGCCATGGTAAATTGTTTAGCATCATACAACAGCCAATCCTGGACTTCCTCTGCCGTTACCCCGATCTCTTCATTTTGTTCATTCACCGCCGAGCTTAACGTGACTTTAATATGGAACTCCTGCCCTTCACCAATATTAAAGATGCCGAGGCCAAAAACATGATGTTCGCCGCGATTAATTGTCGCCTGGCGGAAGGGAAGCGCGACCTGTTGGCCCTGCTCGACGAGTAAGCGTTCTAACTCCGCTTGCGTGCGGGAATCCAAATCGGTTTTTATCTGTTCCGCGCCGGCAATGAGCTTATAGAGGAAGGCTACACCGCCCGCCAAGATGACGAGCGAGAGAATAATCACTACCAGCATATTCATGGATAGCTCCATTGCCCCTTTTTTGGCCATGGGAGAAGAAAAGAAATGCCAGTATATAAGGGTTTAGATAAGAGCCTTTACCTTAAAATCTCATACTCTTTTACGATCATCACCAAAAATAGAAGCAGCAAGACGGCGCCGGCAATCATGTACCATAAGCCCGGCAGAACAGTACTGTCCCGGATAGCGGTGTACATCCCCCAGCCCATCACAATGAAGCCCAGCCAGAGGAATTTATCTAAGACCAGCTTCATAATTTCAAATTCCTGCTGATCGGTCATGCGGCGTTTGTGGTTGGCCATATTCTTACTTATCCTGTCCCCTCTTAATTATTCTGCTTTAGCACTTATTCGTTTTTAGCCGTTATTCAGTTTTAACCGGTCACGGTGATGAAAAAGTTTTTGCTGTCATAAATGGTACCAGGCTCACCATCAGTTACATCCATGACCGCAATTTTAAATAATCCCGTTCCCGCAGTGGTATCGGAGGTAACCCGGATGGGAATTACCCGCGTGTCCGTAGGCTGCAACTCTTCCGCTTCGGCGGTATAAAGGAAGTTATCGGTGATGTCATTACCAAAAATGGGAGTACCTCTTTCTTCCACTTCTACCACTACTTTATACTTCAGTGTCCCCTGCTTGACATTTTTTACACCGATGGCGATAGTGGTGGAATCTTTTTTAGGCATGGTTATCTCCGTCGCCGGAAAACTGAGTTTTTTGTCGCCAGTTCGCAGGTCGTCGAGAATTTGCTGCCGGATTTGTTCCTGGACCGTTCCCGCGGTGTCCCCAATCTGCTTAAACTGGTTGCGGACAAAGCCCAGCCCTAAACCCAACACCACAAAAGCAATCACCACGATGACAATAGATTGAATGGAAAGCTCCAAGGAAGCCCGTTTGTTGAATTTCATTCCTAACACCTCTTTGATAGGGGAAAGAAGAACCCGGGGTATAAAAAGCTTTTGGCGGGTTTATTGTAATGGTAAAGTAATTAAGTGGTTAAAGATGGTTAGGTTAAGTGGTTAGGGATAGTTAGGCGCTCGGCGGTATAGATTAAATGATATGTCGTGAATGATCTGTTTGCGTAAATTATATATATACAGGCCCTTCATTCTTAATTATGGTTAATGTGTCCATTAAACAACCCACCGTCTCGCCAACGGTTTCTGATGCTCCCCCTTATATTCCCTATACTAAAGATGTTATCCTGGAAGAAGTCACGCGTTCAGAATTTGAAAGGATGGAACAGTTTTGGGGCAAGCATATTCGCAAGTCGGGGAGAGAACGTTATGCCCGGGTGAGTAATCCGGTCGAGGACACTGAATATGAAAGTTTGCTGCAGCGAATGCTCATTCATCCACTGGATGTGGAAATATGTGTCAATGATCAGGGAAAATGGCGCAAGGTCTATAAGCGAAAATGCACCGAGGAAGCCCTTCAGAAATTTGCCGGCATTGCCGCTGCTGATCAGTACCATCGCAATTATCTGGAAGTCAAGATTCTTGCTGAGGGGGTCGAAAACCTCTGGTGGAATAAAGCCGTAATTGATTTTGTAGAATACCGGGGCAGAATCATCGGCTATGACGTAGTAATCCCTCCCGCCGTACAATCGCAGTTTACCTGGCACTACCAATTATCGGCAGGATTACCCGTGAAAGTGTGTGGATTATGGGTACCGGGGTAAGGGGGTTAAACCTCGAATAATTTATATAACTCCTTTCCTTTTCTGGCCCTAGGATGTTCCACGACCGCCTCGAAGCTGGAAAAATTCTAGCCCAAGAACTATCGGCTTATCTAAGAACAAACCGCGCCCTCGTTCTGGCCATCCCCCGCGGCGGGATAGTTGTGGCTGCTGAAGTAGCTAAAGCTTTGCACCTGCCGTTAGATGTTCTAGTCATCAAGAAGCTGGGCTTCCCCGGCAATGAAGAATTAGCTGTAGGAGCAGTAGGATTAAACGAGAAATATCTAAATCAGGAATTGCTGAACAGCCCCGAAGTCACGAAGGAATTCCTGGCTACTGAAATAAAGCGAAAACAGCGGGAAGTTAAAGAGCGGTATGCTCGGCTGCGGGGAAAGAGAAAGATGTATTCAGTGCGGGATAAAATTGTAATTGTGGTGGACGATGGCATCGCTACCGGAGCTACTATGTTCCTGGCCCTGCAAATCCTACGGAAGCAAAAGCCAAGAAAGCTGATTGTGGCCGTGCCGGTCGCTCCTCCCGAAACCGTGTCGCGCTTGCAGCAGATCGCGGATGAAGTGGTTGCTCTGGAACAGCCTCTCTACTTAGGGGCAATTGGACAATGGTATGAACGGTTTGAGCCGGTGGAGGAGAGGGAGGCTAAACAGTTGCTGCACCTATAATTTTTTTAATACACTTTCGTCTCCTTTCCCCGTTCCTGGCAATCGGCACAGCTCTGCCAATGCCGCCGGATAAATTCAATTTGTTCCTCATCCTCTAGGTGATGAAGCAGCAGGGCATGGATGTCGCGATAGTCAAATCGACAACTACGCTGGGCAATACGATGCAGACTCTCCTCGACCACTTTCTCCAGCGGCCGGCCAGCAGAATAATCCCGGGGGACTAAATAATGAACTCTTCCCGTTAACTCTTGTTGTGCTTTGGCCAGGGCTTCCGGATTATCTTTCTCATACACGCCAAGGGCCCGGCCCCCGCGCTCGCGAATGAAGTTGAACATCCTTTTATCGGAATGGCCATCACCAAAGACGATGACGTTGCTGTAACGGAGAGCATAGTCGTCAATAGGGATATCTTTATGTACGTCTTTCCCCTTACAGATCTCAATGATTTTCTCCCGCTTGTTATTGGGGTCAACAATCGTTTTAATCCTGGAGAGACTTTTCCCGTTATGCTCTTTCTCATCGTCAATAAATGTTCCGGAGCGGATGGAGGCCAAATACGGGGCGATGATGCTGCCTTCAATCAGCGGTGTAAAGCCGGCACTGACGACATGATGTTCTAGTGTCAAATCTACCTTTTTTGCCATTTCATTTATCCTGGGAAACCACTCCGGCAGGCCCGGTGCAAGCTGAATCTGTTGCGCATAGTAATTTTTCATGGTCTCATTAGAAATCCTATAAAATACATGCTCCCGCACGTCGCTGATGAACTGCTGCATCGCGCCCACGCCGATTTCGATGCCCTGCCCGCTGCAGAGCGTGGAGAAATATTCCTCGGGCTGAATACCGTAGCGTTGTTCAATCTGCCGCGCAAAAGTACGTAAGATGGGCATTTG
>JBBSWG010000062.1:0-4747 GCA_038046425.1 Nanobdellota archaeon | reverse complement strand
ATTTAGGTGGTGGAAGTGATAATCTCGAGACCGGCCTGTGGTTAATAAAAAATAAACTAACTTCAATCAAATTACACTCCTCCCTAACACGTCGTCAATCTTCTGTTTCAACATTGGCCTAGGAGAAAAGCCAATAATGCGGTCAACTTCTTTCCCTTGGCTAAACACGATCAGGCAGGGAATGCCCGTAATCTCATATTGCCCGGCCAGGTCCGGATAATCCTCAGTCGAAATCTTGGCAAATTTTAATTTTCCGGCATATTCCGGCTCTTTGCTCAATTCTTCCAGGACGGGAGCTAACATCTTGCAGGGTCCGCACCAGGAAGCCCAGAAGTCCACGAGGACGGGAAGAGAAGATTGCAGGACTTCGCTCTTGAACGTTGTATCGGTTAAAATAGGTATCATTTTATCAGAGAAGAGAGAGGTGATATAATAATGTTACTGTTCATCGCTAAAAAAATCATCCAAACATTCCACATCCCCATATTTTACATCAACATCGGAAACCACGCTGATTTTCAAGCATTAGGATGCTCCGCCACTTCAGAAAGCTAAACAATTACCAAAATTCTCTTCTCTTCACTTCAATGGAAATTGCCGGCTGGTTGAGACGAATATAACGAGGACATTCCGTATACTCTAAATGATTACTGCTGCAATAATCAATTATCATTTTTTTCTCGTTTTCATCGGCAAATCGGGCCACTACCACAAAGCCAACGTCAGCCCGATGGACAATCTCTATTTTCCCCTTCTCGAGATCCTCAAAGACCTTGCTTCGTAGTTCCTGTAACTGCTGAATTCGCTGCGGCAACTGTACTAATTTCTGCTGGATTTGAGCCTGAGTCTTCTGATCAGCAAAAGGGATTATATTCTTCACCAGCGCACCCCATACTCTCTTTTCCTTCGCCGAGATAAACCCACCAACACCAGCATTCACCAGCTTCCCGCGGCCAAAACTACCAACGAGAAGATCAGCATAATTACCCTTACATAACTCTGTGCCAATCGCACCGGAAACGTCCATGATCACTAAACAACTATTTTTCCTACATAGATCATAAATCTCCGCTATCGGCTGTTCGGCAAAATAGCCGCCGGGATTTTGATAGAGAAAGGCGGCATAGCGCTGAGCGAAGAATTTCTCCCGTAAGCTCTGAACATTAATCCGCGCCTCATGGCACTTTACTTCTTCCACCGCTAATCCTGATCTCTGCGGAATACTTTTATAACTCAGCCAGCCGCCTTCGTCGGGAATGAGGATACGGGAATGCTGTGGGAGAAAGGAAAGAGCGGTCTCGATGGCGACATTGCCCCGCGAGACGAGGGAGAGGAAGCGGTGGCGGGTTAAACGCTGCAGGTGAGCAGTAATGGTAGAGGAAAGCATGAGGAGGCCAATGTTTGCTTGCAGTGCTATTGTAGGGTAAATACATGAAAAGTATATAAAATATGCGTGCCAGAGGTTGAAATCCAAAGAGGTCAAATGATTAGTGAACATTTTTATACTAATCTCATTTTAACTGCCACATGGCTAAGCACGAGCTGCAAGAACTCCATCCGGCTGAGCGGCTGAAGCAGCTGAAGGAACTGGAACGTAAAAAAAAGCAGGAGATTGAAGAGGCGCAGAAGCTGATCCGCGAGAGTGAGCAGGAGCTGACGGAAGAGCATAAGTGGAAAGAAAAAGTTCCTATTCCCGAAGTGGCCAAGGAAGAGTTGGAAGGATTGAGTGAGGAAGGCAAAGCCATGCTGAAGATTCATCGCGGCCTGCGCGAGAAGAAGCAAAAAGAAGGAGCGGGGGAGAACGAGGCGGCGGAAGAGCAGGAGGAAGGAGAAAGGGAAGGAGGAGGAAAGACGGCTCGTCGGGAACGTCTTTCCCCACGAGGTTCCCCGCGAGGTCAGGCCTCTGCTCTGGAAGAGACCGTAACGCAGGAACGGATTGCCCGACAGGCAGCGAACGTGGAATATGGAATTCAGCCGCCGGGCCGGCCCCTGGATATAGATTATACTCAACGCTTAAGCCAGCGGCCCATCGAGACGTTGTACCAGGAAATCAGCGGTATTCGCCAGGAAGCGGAAGAGAAAGGTTACCTCAGCCGGGCTGATGTGCGGCGGGCAGAATATCTTACCGGTGCGGTGGAAGAAAAGTTTCGGGCAGCAGATGAAGGACGCTACACCTTTTCGCAGGAAACGGCTCGGGCAGCGTCATTGACGCAGCAGATCTGGATGGAATTTCAGGGAATGTACAAGCGCGGGATTGAGCCAGTGGAGAAAGATTGGTATAAAGGAAAGTAAGTTAAAGGTAACGTTTTTATAGTTGGGTCTATTCTTCCTCCCCATGGTCGAATTTGGCACGGGCTATCACATGCCCCTGGATCGGGAATATGGGCATTCTACCCCTCATGACAATGCCACCAATGATGTTGGCGTAGGCATCGGCGACTTTGGACAGAGCTTAGGTTTAGGCCCGGTGCCCAATGTTCATGCCGTTAAGAGTAAACTTCATCCTGGCGTCAAGAAAATGGAATTTGTGTTTACGGGAGCGCATAAGGGCTCGGCCCAGGGACAGACGCCAGAGATGTACGGCAAGAAACAACGAGCAGCCTTGACCGAAATTGCCGCCGCTAACAAAGTTGATTTTACCACCCATGCTACCGTAGGCGTCTATGGCCTGGCGGGGCAGGATCAGCAGGGCAACTTTTCTAAATCACAGAAGAATTTTTCCGTACAGGAAATCAAACGGGCGATTGAATTTGCTTCCGATGTGGGTAGAGGAGGGCCAGTGGTCGTGCATACCGGCGAATTTCAACGGCCGATCGTCGATGCCGAGTGGAATAAAGTAGATTCGCCCTGGAAAGGTAAGTTCAGGATGTATGAGGATGAGGAGGGAAGAACCACTTATCGTGTCGTTGATGTCCGCACCGGAGGGATCATCCAGGAAGCCAAAAAGAACCGGAAAGTCGCCAAGCCCGTCTGGAAACGCTATGATGAAGAAGATGAATATTGGAAAGAGAAGGGAGGCAGGCCCTATAAAGATGAACAAGGGCAATGGGTAAATCCTGGTGATTACATCGACCCCTTTGGGAATAAGATTGATCCAGCTCACCGTGTCCCCCGTTATGATTACCAGGAAGGTAAATTCATTGTCCGGCAAATGGGCTGGGAAGAGTTGGAGAAAGAGGCGCAGGAGATGACGACCCGTGCCCGGCAGACCTGGAAAGATTGGAAAGCCGGACGCATTTCAGATAAGGATTTTGATAACTCTTCCTGGCTGCGGTTTAAGGATGTCAAATCTGAACAGGAAGTAGTAATACGCCCCGAAGAGGCCTATATCATGGCCACGCTGGAAACCAATGCTGCTAACAGCCGTGGCTGGGCTACTTACTATGGGGGCAATTACGATGAATATGTTGATGCCATCAAAAAATTAAGAAAAGCCCGGGAGCTCTATAGTAAAATTGAAGAGGCGACGTCCGAAGAAGAAAAGTGGAAACTAAAGCAGCAGGCCAAGGCTATCGCTGGTGGTTTAGTTCCTATGGAAGCAGAACTGCCTACGGAAATTATTGACAAGGAAATCAAGCATCTCCGCCGGCAAATTGAGCAGTCACAGGAAGCTGCTTCCTCCCAGTTATCGCAGGCGCAGGAAGCGATGGAGACAATAAAACACGTCGAAAGCGCCGAAACTTACGCCTTCCGGGAAGCTTGTGATGCCTATGCTTTATCCGCATTAAGTGCGCGGCAGCATAGCGATAAACTACAGAAGGAAGGCAAATTAAAAAAACCGTTGACGATTGCTATGGAGAACCTGTTTCCGGAATCCTACGGGGCTCATCCGGACGAGTTGATTAGGCTCGTCCATGGCAGCCGGGAGCGGATGATCGAGTTGCTGAAACAGAAGGGTCTGGCCGAAGAGCAGGCCCGTAAGGAAGCCCGGGATCATATCACCTCTACTTTTGACACGGGCCATCTGAACATGTGGCGCAAGTACTGGAAAGGCGACGAGAAGAAAAGCATGGCTGAGAACGACGCGGAGTTCAATCAATGGACTATGCAGATGGTGGAGAAGATGATTGACGCCGATATTTTAGGGCACGTACACTTGGATGACAATTATGGGTATCATGATGATCATCTGGCGCCGGGGGAGGGCAATACGCCCATCAAAGAAATCGTGCAGCTGCTGAAAAAGAAAGGGTATAAAGGCGAGATGATCGTCGAGCCCGGCGCTGATTATACCACTGACGTCTCGGGCTTTCATAGCGTGATGAAGACCTGGCGGCTGTTTGGCAGCCCGGTGTATGGTGCTGGCTCGGGCGTTTCGCCGGGAAGAAGGAACTGGAACCAGGTCGGTTATGGCTTCTTTGGGCAGAATGAGCCGCCGTATTTCGTCTTTGGTGGTTACTCGCCCAGCGAAGAATGGACACTGTGGAGCAATGTGCCGTTGGAATAAGAGAGAATTTTCGGTGGAAAATTCTCTATTATCCACCACATTATCCATCACTTAACCTCTATTTTCTACCACACATAACTTTTTAAACCACTTCGAGGCAATTCTGCTTTATGGCAGCTTTACTACTCCAAAGTATTATATGCTGTAGTATCCAAAACTACTTAAATGGAGAGATGAGGAAGAAGGTGATTATGAGCATAAACAGAGAAGTAAACGTAGGTGAAGTGAGGTGAATCAACATGCCCTTTAGCTTATTTGCCACGCCGGGCTGGTTTTCCGGCTGGGATGTCCTATTTGAAT
>JBBSWG010000061.1:0-6695 GCA_038046425.1 Nanobdellota archaeon | reverse complement strand
CCTTTCAGTAAATCAGTTAAAGCCATGGAAGTTAAGCCTCGCCGTTTAAACTCGTGACCATTTACTACTTGGAAAGAGGAAGTTATATATAAAGGTTGCGGGGGGAAAAGGGGAAAATTCGGGAATTGGGAAGAAAAGTTTATAAAAAACCGTTATTTCTACTGGGACTATGTCCGCAGAAACGGTATGCCTTACTCGGGAAGAATACTTCCACTTAAAGAAAAAAGAAGAACTTGCTGATGACCTCCTTCTTCAACTCGAAGCTAGCCTGCTAGATTTAGAAGCAGGGAGAGTGCGACGGGTGCGTTAAGCAATCAACTGAAGATAGCTCTCTTTATTGACAATAATATGGTTGATAATGTTTTGTTGTTCTTTTTTTGTCCCAAAGGCGATTAAGACTGCTTTCCGTGTTGATTCATTAATGAGATAAAACAGACGCTTATTGCCTAACTTTTTCTCCCGGAACCAATCGTAGTGCAAAGGTTTACCTACCTGAAGATTTTCTTGTAATTGATCCTTTATTTTTTCTATCCATTCACACTCAAACTTCTCACAAGTTTTCAAAAGCTTAGAGAAAGTCTCTGTTTCCAGTACTTCATTCATCCCTGGTCAGAAAAAATAGGTTTACTTAAAAAGATTTCTCCTCCATAGTCTCCGAATTCCAGCAGCCGTAATGCTCCTTCCTTCTCTCGAGTGTCCTTCCTCCAAGAGGAGTAAGATTTATATAGGTACTTCTTTTTGCTAGGGTAAGAGCCTAGGAGTAATAATCAAGTTAGAAACATTGAAAGGTATCGTTTCCACGGTACCGCAAAACGAGGTGAATCATGATGGACAAAAAAGGACAGGGAATTTCTATCAATGTGATCATAATAGCAGTGCTGGCGTTAGTCGTTTTAGTGGTATTGGTAGCTATCTTTACCGGCCGGATTGCTTTGTTTGAAAAGGGTGTGAGTCAGCAAGCCAATGTCAAGCTCACCAGCCTAAAAGTGCAGTATGGGGACTGTCATCCTGCTTTGGCCCAAGAAACGGCCTTCAAGAACGAGTTTGCCCAAGCAGAAAGTGACGCGGCTAAACAGGCGGCTGAAGATACCTTAATGACCGAATTAAATCGCTGTAAATTGAGCAGCGACAAGTCCGGCTGTGAATCGGCTGGCTGTAAGTGGTAGCGAATTTTTTTCAAAAATTCGCTTAGGTGCATCATGGACAAAAGAGGCGACGCTAACATCTGGTGGATCATCATTGGGGCGGTTATAGCTCTCGTGGTCTTGGTAGTGCTGATGCTGATTTTTACGGGGAAAACCGGGAATATAGGCCGGGGCCTTTCTGATTGTGAAGGAAAAGGAGGAGCGTGTGTTCCGGAAGGAACCACTTGCCCTAAAAACTCCCTTTATTCTTCTGCTTTTGACTGTTCCGGGGGACAACGCTGTTGCATAGGTACGCCCAAAGCCTGCCCAACGGGAGAATGTGGAACGGGAGAACAATGCAATAACGGATACTGCTATGCCCAATGACCATCCGCGCTTTCACTTTAGGCTGGACAAAAAAGGTGTTGACTGGGCCAGCCCGGAGATGTTAGTTATTACGATGCTGGCCATCCTGCTGGGCCTGTTCTTTCTTTACTTTACCTGGAAAAAATTGGGAGGATTGGCACCATGAAAGGGAAAAAAGGCATGGAGATGTGGCAGTTGGTATTTCTGATTTTAGCCATTATCCTGCTGCTTTTTTTCCTAGCTTGGTATGGGCTGCTGGGCAAGGATTTAGCCAGCCTGTTAGATAAATTAGGGGAGCTCTGATACCATGGAAGTCGTCTATAAGCTGATGGCCTACGCCATTCCGATCGTGGTGTTGATACTTCTCGCTATCTTCTTTTTTGGCGGGGAAGGAGGATTTACCAAGCTCAAGAACACTTTTAGTAAGACGAAATCATATCTGCCGGACCTCACGCTGGGAGCGGAGAGATTACAGGCAGAAAAGCCCGCTCTTCCACCTTATCACGAACAAGCGGTTCGTCGCCTGGTGGACACTATCCAAACGATGCTTAACAGTGATCGACAACATTGCTTTGCGACGTATGGCGGCCTGCCCGAGCTGGGAGAGAAAGGGACCGTGCTAAAGCTTGCTGCTGGTTCCATCACGACCTATACTTTAGGAGGGAGACAGGAAATAACTGATCTGAATCAGGAATTGGCGGCAAAACTGGCCGGATTTAAGCCCTGTGTCATTGCCGGGCCACTCAGCGAAAATTTTGAAAAAAGTTTCCTGAATGAGGAACAAGGGGCAGCAAAAAAAATAGTAGAGCCACTGTATCTTCCCGTACAGGAAATTGTAATTAAACATGATGGAGATAACAAAATTGATTTTGGGTATGGTGATAAAGATTTGGAAGATGGCGGGATGCTATATTCACCGGCAAAAGGACTAGTCTGTTTTTTCCCTACCGTTGATATGGTCCAAAATATGGATAAATACGATGGCTTAAATGATGATTACCTTGGAGAGGATAAGAGCCTTTCTCTTTCCCGACAGTTGAACGAAAAGAAAATCCTTCCCTGTACTGGTCCCGGGGAAGAACCATCGATTGCCCAACAGCCAACTCCCGACGAGATTCTGCCGGGAGGAGTGCCCGAGCCCATGACCGGATAAAGTGAAAAAGATACCATGAACTACAGCATAAAAGGCAAAAAGGCCATGGAAGCAGGATTACTTATCGCTATTATTATCACCATTGCTTCCTTCGTCCTTATTGCCGGAACTCTCCAGCGCTTTCTTTCGGATTCTGATGAAAAACAGGCGGAACGAATTTGTCATGACAGCCTTGCCTTACGGGCAGCCATGACCATCCGTTCCGGTGAAAGGGAAGTCTCGCTTACTCCTCCCCTCTGTAAAACCATCGATAAGAAAATCAAAGGTGATAAAGAAAAAATCATGCAGCAGTTTGCCGATAAGATGACCCGCTGCTGGTGGATGTTTGGCGAAGGGAGATATGAGCAGGTATTGGATAAACCAGAACTTATTGAGAAAGCTTTTGGCATCCCCAAAGGAGGAAATGAATGTTTTCTCTGCTATACGATGTCTATTGATGAAGATGAGATTAAAGATGGGCCAGTTACGGCCCGGGACCTGGCCAAGTACCTGGCGGAAACTGATTACAAAAAGGTGAAGGAGAAAAAATATTTAGAATATATCCAGAGTTATGGCGGCCCGGGAAGCGTGGCCGTCCTGGATGACCTTAAAGCAAGAAATTCGTATGGCCTGATATTTTTCTCTAAAAATAAGAAAACGAGCGGAAGCTATTGGGCGGCAGTGGGAACGGCCGTGGGTGGGACGTTAGTAGCGGCCGCGGCTATTGCTTGCGCCATTCTCGAACCTTGTGGTCTTATTGCTGGTGGCGGGGCAGTATTGGGTGGAGCGGTCATTGGGGGTGCGGCAGCCGGCGCTGGTGGGACAGCGACCGCATTAAAAGCGTATCGGGATCTCCTGGGTACGGATGAGCGGGATGTGAGCATCATCGCTCTTGATGATCTTAAGTCCGCAGAACAGTACGGCTGTGTCAACGACATTGCGGGTGAATAGTAGGGAATGATGAGGTGGCTAAATGCTCAACAAAAAAGGGATGGAACAGATGTGGTGGATTATCATGGTAGCAGCGATCGGGCTGATCGTCGTCATTTTAGTCCTGCTCTGGTTTAAGGGAGCGGGAGGGAAAGGGTTTGACTTCCTCGGCGGCAAGATCGGTGAATTTGAAGACTGTGATCAGGACAAAGTTTCAGATTTTTTTGATACGTGCGTGTGTACTGCTGCTCTAGGAACCTCCGCTGGTTGCCCGGAAGGAAAAACTGCCGATCCTGCTGAAAAGAAAAAACCTGAATGCTGTATTAAGCGATGAAAACCATGAACCGCCGCGCGATCGTCCTTCATTTCATCATTACCGTACTTCTGGCGCTGATCATTTTCATCCCGGCCTGCCTGTTCGTGTCTAAATTCTTTCGCTTGAGCGAGCAGGCGGAAACGAATTTCAATGAGTTTGTCCAAAAACTAGAAGATTTTAAAAAGAGTGAAAAGCAGAAAGATAGTTTTCTTCTGATTATGGATAAAGAGACTTTCATCGCGTCTTTCCTCTATCCCACCACGGTGGAATTTAAGATCGAAACTCGTGAGACGGGTGGGGGCACGTTCCGCTCTTCAGAAGAAAAAATGGTTACGGTCGCTCATTACTTTTCCTATCCTTCCCAATGCCTTTCCGTACCCTGCATCTGCCTCTGCCAGGAAGCACAGGAGGGTGAAGCGGTTAGTAATCTGGAAAAGAGATCCATTTCCTACAGCTGCAACCAACTTCGTTGTACGGTGTTGCAGGATTTCCCTTTAGCTGACAACTGGGGAATATCTCGCTTAACCGAAGAAGAGCCCAGGCGGATTGCGGTGGAAATGAGAAAAGAAAATGGACAGGTAATTCTTACGGCTAAAAAATAACTAACCACGCTAATCAACCAAATAACCAACCATGGCCACCAAAGCCGCCAGCATCCTGTTAATGATCTTTGAGATTCTGGTAGTCTTAGCGGTCGTCTTTACCACTACCAGCATTGCCCAGGCTTACGGCAAGTCCGAAACCGTCGCCAAGATTAATGCTGCGGAAGATATGCGCATGATGCTGGACACGCTGGTGGGCGTGCCGGGAAATGTGTTGGTGAAATATCCACATGATCTCTCCTCATTTACCTTCCTGTTGCGCTCCGGGAGCATCAGCATTTTCGCTACAGGCGAACCGGAGCAATTATGGGTAACACGAACTTTTTTCCTGCCGGAAGGCTATGCTGCTGAAACCGCCGGCGGTGTAATCGAAGGCCGAGAAACGAAAGAAATCTGTCTGGAAAAGACAGGTAAGAAGCTCTTATTGCGAGCTTGCCCTCCAGAAATGAGCATAAAAGAGGAACCTAAACCATGAGCGGAGACGACATCTTTCACGTGGCCCGGAAGATGATCTATTGGATGATTGCTGGCGTGGTTATTGCCGTAGTAGTGCTGGCTTTTACCTTTATGATCGGCGGGTATAGAAACAAGCTGACGCAAATCCCGCCGGAATTGCGCGCGGAATTAATCGCTCTGCGCTTTACCAACAACGTGGAATGTTTTGCGGTACATGATAAGAATACGGGAGCGGTGATGACCAATACTATTGACCTCAGCAGATTCAACCAGGAAATTATGGATAAATGTTACCGCACCGGGGAAGAGCAAGGCCTTAAAACCTTTAATTTCCGCCTGTGGCTGAAACAAGAGGGAAAAGAGGTTATTACGAATAATTATTTCCATAAAGATGATTTTACGCTGACCAAAGAAGTGCTGGTGAAAAAGGAAGGGCTGGGGAAGGGAAAATTTGTGCCGGATCAGTTGGTTGTTTATGTGCAGGAGAAAATATGAATAAAGGTAATGGAACCATTAAAGGTGGTTGCGGTGAAATGATGGGTGGCAGCCTAGATACGAGCGATGCAGGCAGGGTAAACATATACTTGCGGTCGAGGGATGCCCCCTACGGGGTGACCGCAGCACGAGGAAAGCTTCCAAAGAGCGAGTGGCTGCCACCCCCGAGGGAATTTCACCGCAACCCCAAATAAACAATAAAGGTCTGAAAATGAACAAACTAAGCAAACGCGGGATGATGGACGACCTGTTTGATTTCCTCTTTACGGTACTGGTAAGTTTTTTCGTCTTCTTCTTCATCAATGGCCTGCTGGATCAGGGAATTAAAGTGAGTCATGCCCAGACCAGAACCGAACTAAGCCAATTTCATGCCCAGGAATCAGCTCTGGCCCATCTTTTTATCCAGGCGCAGCAGGGCGGGGAAGTGACCGCAGAACAGTTGCCGGAAAAGATAGAAAAAAGCAGTATTGTGGGCGGCAAACAAATTACTGTCTGTGAAGATTACGAAACTAAAGTGGATTGTGAGAATGATGTACTGAATGCCGGTATTGACGGAAAATGCAGGTGGAAGAAGACAAAATGCTTCTTCCAGCCTCGACGGGGAGCGGGACAATTACAATGAGGAATTAAAACCATGAACAAACGCGGAACTTTAATCCACTGGATCATTTTTGGCGTGCTGGCTGCTTTAGGTCTATTCTTTGTGTTGACAGCCAATGCGAATTTTGGTACCGGACCCAAAGGCCAATGGCACCTCACTTTTCTTACCGAAAATTATCTGGTAGCGGAAAAAGAATCCCTGAAACTAAACCTTCAGGCGAAAGCTTTAGGCCAGGAAATTGCTCAGGAGTTAGCGATCAATGGCGGTTTTAAAGTTGGTTCAGAGTGTGGGGTGGTGGATGGTGTGCCTTTATGGAATTTTGAGGAGAAGTGGTGTCTCCCGAAACCAGAAAAGGGAGTGAAAGAATTGTTTCTGGAGAAGAAGAGAACTGGTGGCCTACACTTGGAACTGCAGGAGATTGAAGAAGTGGGCATTCAGAATAATGATTATTCTTCGCTTTTCTTTGGAAAGGATGGAAAGGGAGTACAGAAAACGATAAAGAGTTCAGTAGGCACCTATAGCTATCCCATTACTTTTTCCATTGATTTAGGCTATTCTTTTGAGGAATATCAGGATTTATTGAAAGAAGCGGCAGCCTTGGTACAGGATTGCCGCAATAAGAAAAGTTTGCCGGAATGTATCGCGGAGAAAGCGCCCGCCAACAGATGGAAAC
>JBBSWG010000060.1:0-5969 GCA_038046425.1 Nanobdellota archaeon | reverse complement strand
CAATTCTCGGCTCACCTCTTGGCACGGGCGGCGGCGTTGTTCAGGAAATCACTCACTAAATGGATAGTGCCTATTCTAGAGAGAAACCTTAATAAAAATTCCCCTACAAAAAGAGGGTGATGCCCATTTACCAGGAACTCCTCACGGAACTGAAGAACAATAATCTCACCGAGAAGCAATTCTCGGCTTTAAAGAGAGAGCTGGCTCTCAAATACCACGAAAAGAGCATCCCCTCCAACATCCAGATCCTGCTGCATGCTTCCAAGAAAGATGGAACGTTGTTGAAGTCAAGACTGCTCACCAAGCCGGTACGGACAATTTCTGGCGTAGCGCCCATCGCCTTAATGACCGCTCCTTCCCGCTGTCCGCACGGGAAATGTACCTTTTGTCCTGGTGGAATCAACAGTCCCTGGGGTGACGTGCCGCAAAGCTATACCGGCCATGAGCCAGCAACGATGCGGGCCATGCGCAACAATTATGATTCCTATTTAATCACATTTAATCGCCTGGAACAATATCTTCTCCTCGGGCATACCGTGGATAAAATAGAATTCATCATCATGGGCGGCACTTTTCCGGCTACCGCAAAAGAATATCAGGAAGAGTTTATTTATGGTGCATTTAAAGCCCTGAATGATTTTTCTGCGCTGTTCTTTGACCAGGAAGGCCACCTTAAAATTGAAGATTTTAAAGATTTTTTTGAATTGCCGGGCGAGTTGCAGGATCAAGAAAGAATGCAGAGGATTCAGGAGAAGTTGCGGCAATTGAAGAACAAGGAAATCTCTCCCAAGAAAATTCCTCAACATAAAATTCCCCCCATCCCTAAAAATAAAATACCTACAATCCCTCAAGACGACAATCCTCCGGGAAGCCTGGAGTACGAGCAGTTTCGGAATGAAACTGTGCAGGTTCGTTGCGTTGCTCTGTGCATCGAAACTAAGCCGGACTGGGGCTTTCTGGAGCACGCCCAGGAAATGTTGCACCAAGGCTGTACCCGAGTAGAGCTGGGCATTGAGTCTGTCTATGATGATGTCCTGCAGCATACTCATCGCGGGCATACCGCTGAAGACTCTAAGAAATCCATCCAAATCTTGCGTGATTTAGGCTTTAAAATCAACTTTCACTATATGCCGGGGCTGCCTTTGACCAGCAGGGAAAGGGATATTGCCGGAATGCGGAACCTTTTTGCTGATCCGGATTACCGGCCGGACATGATCAAGCTTTATCCGACCATGGTCGCACCAGGCACCGCACTGTATCAGCAATGGCAGCAGGGAAAATTTACGCCGATCTCTACGGAAGAAGCTGCTCTTCGCGTGGTGGAATTCAAGAAGCTCTGTCCGGAATATTGCCGGATCCAGCGCATTCAACGGGACGTGCCCACCAAATACTGGGCTGCGGGAGTAGACCGAACTAATTTCCGCCAGTTCCTTCATCAAAATTATCAATTCTGCTGCCGCTGCATCCGTTGCCGGGAGCCAAAAGGGAAGAAGGTGAATTGGAATAAAATAGAAATTAAAGTGACCGAATATGAGGCTTCCCAGGGAAAAGAATTTTTCATTGCGGCAGAAGTTCAGGAGCAGGACCTTCTTATCGGCTTCTGCCGCTTACGTTTTCCCTCTCAATATTTACGTCCGGAGATTGTTCCCGGCAGCGCCTTGATCCGGGAATTGCATGTGTATGGAACAGCGACAGCGATCGGCGAGGAAGGTGTAGTTCAACATCGCGGCTGGGGCCGGAAACTGATGGAGAAAGCGGAGGAAATTGCCCGAGAGCAGGGAAGGAAGAAGATGGTGGTGATTTCAGGAGTGGGGGCTAAAGAATATTATCGGAAGTTGGGGTATGGGAAAGAAGGGGCGTATATGGTGAAGATTATTTAATTTTTACGCTATCTTTCTGGCATGATAATCTTCCGTTGGTGTAATAACTTCTTCTAGATGGAATTCAATGTGCTTATCATGATGACCTTGCCTCTGGAGCTCTTTTTGGAGCAAAGCTCGAAGCGTATCAAAATTTTTATGATGAAGATTTAATGATAATGGTGTATCACTTCTGATCCTGTATCCTCCATCACCATCAGGATTTCCAGCAATGAGGATTCTCTCAGCGTGGTGGTTCGCATAGAGTAATTCGGTATACAGGAGACGTATTTGCGGCTGGCGTGGGAGATTTGCTTCCTTATGGAAATCGTCGCGTAAACCCAGGCGAACAAATTCCTGTATTCTTTCTTTTAAAGTATCATAATCTGGTGCTTCGGTTGCGCCACCGAGTTTTTCATGCACTGGGGAAGCAAGATACCAGCCATCTTTCTGTTTCTTTACTCTGAAGATAAGGTCGTCCATTTTATTACCTAGAAGGGGAGGGGCTTAATTTTATTTATGCAACACAGCATCTTCATTGGCCAAAAAACTTTACCGCAATCTTCGCACCAGCTCTCCATACAATTCTGTCGAGAGATAGTAGCCTTTTTTGATCAGCTCTTCCAGGATACTTAAGACTTCCTCCTTTCGGAGCTTACCGCTCTTAAGATTGAGCAATTAGACTTCTGGGGGAACAATAATCCGGCTAAAACAGTTTCGAAGCAGGTCCGGACGAGCGATTTTAGCAAAGTAAAGAATAACGGTGGTATTGCTTACGACCATCCGGCGCCCCGGAATTCGTGCTCTAATTCCTCAGCATCTAATTGTAAAGGAACGTGATGTTCTAGTAGCAGATCACTAAATTTCCAGACCGATACTTTAGCAAATCTGGTAGCCTGGCCAAAAGAGAAGGCTCTAGTCTGGTATAGTTCCAAAGCCTTATGGATACGCCATTGCTGCATACCCTGAACTAACAGGCGGCGCAGAACTTCTGATTTCCCCAAATGTTCTACCGCTGATGCTTCTGAAAGCTCGGTGATTAGCTCTTTAGGCAGGCGCGTGGTGATAGTTTCAGCGGTCATGTTTTAAAAATAATACAATGTAATATTTAAAGGTTTCGTCGTTTGTTGACACAGTTTGAAAAGTGAGTGATGATAACCAAAAGGAAAATCCCCCGCAAGGTAATAGGATATTTATCTCTAAGTAGTTATTAAATAGAACAGATTTCAAAAAGGAGTGGTAACCCAGCCAAAAGTGCAGGCTCAACAAAGCTTATATAGAACTGGCAAAGAAACGAGGCTTATGGACAACGCGCCCAACCTGCGGCCCGAGCAGCCTGAGCCAATTCCAGCTAATCACCTTCCTCCTCAGAACCACCTTCTCCGCCACGCGAAACGCTGGATTACCATCATCATTGGCGGGAGTGTGCTGCTGTTGGGCATAGCGTTGCTGTTCCTTCCCGGGCCCGCTATCCTGGTCATTCCGCTGGGCTTAGCGATCCTGGCCGGCGAATTGGTCTGGGCCAGGAGATGGCTGAATAAAGTTAAGGAAACGCTTTCCTGGGGTAAGGGGGAGAAACGGCAGGAAGAGGAGCACTAGCGTCGTGGGGAAATAGTGGCAAATCTATGCCAGCACTTTCGGTATCGCTTGAATCACATTTCGCACATCACCAGAAAAGATTTGACTGGCCCGCTGGATTTCAATGGCCACAATTGAGCCATCTTTCGCAACATCAATAACTACCCCATTAGGTAATTCTATGCTTTTCCAGTAGCCGCTCGGCTTTAACTGAATATTAAAAATGTCTTCCTCCTGGTCGTACCATTGTTCCATTGTAATCCACCTTAATCCAATCAATTTATAAATATTTTGCGTTTTTATTCTTAAATATATGACTCTCTACCTTATCGGCCTGGGCCTGCATGACGAGAAAGATGTTTCAGTAAAAGGGCTGGAAATAATCAAAAACTGTGATCTTATCTACCTGGAAAACTATACTTCCATTCTTTCCTGCCCGGTTTCGGAGTTGGAGAAATTTTATGGCAGGAAGATTATCCCGGCGAATCGGCAATTGGCTGAACAAAAGGCTGAACAGATCGTACAGGAAGCCAAAACCAAAGAAGTGGCTTTCTTAGTTATCGGTGATCCTTTCTCTGCTACCACCCATATTGAACTCTTCCGGCTGGCGAAGGAAAAAAAGGCAGAAGTGCGGGTCATCAATAATGCCTCGGTTCTTACTGCGGTAGGCCTTACTGGATTACAGCTCTATAAATTTGGCCGGACGGCTTCCTTTCCTTTCCTAGAGGAGGTGCCCAACCTGGAAACGCCCTACACTGTACTTAAAGAGAACCAAAGTTTAGGCCTACACACTTTATTTTTACTGGATTTGCAGCCGGAAAAGAATAAATTCTTAACCATAGCCGCGGCCTTGTCAGCTTTAGAGAAGATAGAAAACCAAAAAAAAGAAGGATTAATTAAAGATTCCTTATTGGTGGTAGGCTGTGCCCGCCTGGGAAGCGATGATTATGTAATTAAGTCCGGAGCACTGGCCAAAATAAAAAAACAGGACTTTAGAAAGCCGCCCTATTGCCTGATTGTTCCTGGGAAACTGCATTTTGTGGAAGAGGAAATGCTGAAGTGGTGGTTGTAGGAATCTTTTTCTGGCACTGAATTGGACAGTGCCCGGCGGGGAGCAAAGTTTAATAAGGGATTAACACCAGAGGAAGTAGAGGAAAATGAAGGCTGGCGAACTGCTGTTGATGATCTTCTGCTGCTCGTTTTTGCGGGTGGCTCCGTAGGGCAAAGCTGGCCCCGCACCGTTTCCTGAAAACCTCTTCTCTTTCATCCTAATTCTTTCAGTAACAAAGAAATTATTTCCTCACCACAGGCTTCCCAAAATTCGAGAATCTCTTTGGCTTGGGCTACCGTAACTTTAAATCCTCGGTAGTTGGCATTGTTTCTAATCGCTTTAAAGCGGCTAAGATGATGAAAGCGGACTTTTTCTTTAATGTCCATCTCTTTCAGCATTTCCATACTCACTTCATGATTTCGTGGTTCATATCCTAAAAGCCACCAGCAGGCATCTCCCAATTGCCGGATGGATTCATACGTCTCTCGAAAAATTAAGGTCGCGCTGTGCTCGCCTACCGGAATGGTCTTCACAATACTCATATTCGTTGTTGAGGATTCAATCATGGATCTGACTTTTTCCCTGTCTAAAGATCTCTTCCGCAACTGATCTTCTCTTACCCATCGCTCCATCAGTTCTTTTTTCATGGTTTTACCTCCAGAAATCCCGAGAGGACAATACCGTTGGCAATATTGTTAAAAACATGAATATCTACATTTTTTCTGTTGAACAGGTGAAGCTGTATCTGCCGATTAATCATTCGCTCAAAAGTTTCTAATACTTTGAGCCGGATGACTTTATATTCCTTCTCTTCAGATTCTAGAGCAATATCAATATCTGATGTGGAAAAATCTTCTCCTGTTCTAAAGCTGCCAAAAAGAACTATCGCTTTAGGATTCCCATAGTATTCGTTAAGAAATTCAATTAATCCGCTGTGGTACATAAAATTAAGGTTATACACTATTTTGCTCTTCCTGAAATTCCCGCTTGGTTGATTGGCCTTAATCCTCCAGATTTTAGTTAGTTTTGCAATGGTTATGAAACCAAGCCGCTCTAACGCCGCAAGGATTGCTCCAATATGTGGTTTGGCCACCCTAGCTTCTTTGGCCAGATCCGAAAGGCTGAATTCTTGTTCAGGATAGCGGAACAGGACTTCCAGAACCCGCTGGTTCGAGGTGGCCGTAAGCAGTTCAAGGTACTTTTTTGTAACAGTTGGTTTCATTATGTAACATATGTTACAAATAAGAACTATTTAAAGCTTTCGGTTATTAATCTTCTCTCGGTTCTCTTGCTCCTGCCCCCAACATAATAATAACTACTCTTTAATAGAAATATTTATATAATGATGGCGTTTTTAAGGGCAGCATGAGCGACGGCCATGGGAATGGTAATGGTACTGGTGATGATAACGGCACCTGCAACCGAACAGTTTTAGGATTTCCCAAAGCTGCCTTGCAGGATAGTCTTTTGGAATCAGCACT
>JBBSWG010000059.1:0-23001 GCA_038046425.1 Nanobdellota archaeon | reverse complement strand
CTGCTGGCGATGAAGGGGGAGATGGTGATGGGGGCGAGACGAGCCGGGTGAGTGGAGGAGATGAAAGCGGGGGAGATGGTGATAGTGGTGGCGGCGAGGGAGATAGTGGTGGAGATAATGGTGGGAGTTCTGGTGATTCGGGGATTGATGGCGGATCTAGCGAGTAGATATTCTGACAAGTGAATCTATTGAGAATTCTAATTCTATTTCTCCCCTATCCATTTTTACCTAATCCTTAACACATCCAGATTCTTTGGTGCAATGGTCTCAATGCCAAACTGCTTGTAGATCGAGCTGGCTAAATCCAGGCATCGCCCGGCTTCTCCATGGACGACGATTACCTTACGGGGCGGAGGATTACAACGTTTAATGTAATTCATCAACTGCCGACGGTCGGAATGCTGGGTGATCTCTACTTTATGCACTTCCATATTGATCTTAAGCATCGTCTGCCGGCCATCTTCCCGCACCATAATTTCTTTCTCACCGGAACGGACGCGATAGCCCAACGAGCTCGGTGGCTGATAACAGGAAAACATCAGTGAATGGCGTTGGTCTTCCGCTAAGCCTTTCAGATACTCTACCGAGGGGCCGCCCTGCAGCATGCCGGATGTCGCTAAAATCAGGCAGGAACTTTCCTCCAGCATCACCTGCTTCCGCTCTTTCTGCGAGCCGACGCGCTTGAAGAACGGGGAAAGAAACGGATTATTCTCCGTATGAAAGATCTCCTGCCGCACATTGCGGTTTAGGAATTCCGGGTAAGCGGTATAAATTGCGGTAATATCCCACAACATGCCATCGAGATAGATAGGCACCTGCGGGATTCTTCCTTCCCGCATCAGCCGTTCCATGATGATCATCACTTCCTGTGCCCTTCCTGAGCCCAGAACCGGCATCAAGACTTTCCCGCCGCGCTCAAAGGTCTTCTGGATAACTTCAGTCATGTACTGGTCTGCTTCCTGCTCGGCCATCAGATTATCTTTTCCCCCATAGGTTGATTCAATCATCAACGTCTCCAGACGGGGGAACTGGGTGTTGCCCGGCTCCAGCAGGTTGGTCCGGCCATACTTCAAATCACCGGTATAGGCAAAATTATGCAGTCCATTTCCGATATTCAGATGGATAATGCAGCTGCCCAGCATGTGCCCAGCATTATACATGGTCAGGCGCACATCGGGCGTGATATCGGTAACTTCATCATAATCCACACAGACGGTATGCAGCACCATCTGCCGAATCTCGTCGCTGGTGTATAACGGCTCTTTCCCTTCGCTGCGGGCAATCTTGACCATGTCCAGCTGC
This sequence comes from Nanobdellota archaeon, assembly GCA_038046425.1. Lineage (GTDB taxonomy): Archaea > Nanobdellota > Nanobdellia > Woesearchaeales > GW2011-AR9 > JAHFRS01. Next base: position 21,699 of record JBBSWG010000059.1, on the reverse strand, counting down.
AGCAGTGCCATAATGTCACGGGTGGGGGCAGTACAGTAAATAGGTCCGACATAGCCGTACTTAAACAGATACGGAATCAGCCCGGAATGATCAAGATGGGAATGCGACACAATCACTGCATCAAGTTCATGAATATTGAATTCCGGGGCGTCAAGGAAGGGATAGCTTTCCGAACCTTCTTCACCAGGATCAATGCCACAGTCAATCAAGATTCGTGATTCCGGCGTCTGCAGCAGGAAACAGGTCCTGCCCACCTGTCGTGAGGCGCCTAAAAATGAAACCCGGATCCATTCATGTTTCTTTTCCCGCAGCCAGCCATCATAGATGCGGTGACCGGTCTTATCCAGGAATTTCTTTCGCGAATCAGCATTTTCATACAGGATGGAGCGGATGCTTTCAATCAGCTTGCTTCTCATCGGCGGGAGGCGTTCAATGATCGGCACCCATAACGTCTTCTCCTTGATTTCCCGCAGTAGCTCACCTTGATGGCCAATCACGATGCCCGGCTTTTCGGCATGGATCATCACCACTGAGCGTGGTGGGTCAAAGATGATTTCCTGCACGCCCGCCTCCTCAGGAATGATCGTGCGGATAGCTTTTTCTGCTTTTTCTACCTCCAGACAGAGCGAAGGGTCAGGACGAAGCTCAATCCGTTTCTTAAATTCGGAGACGGCCGCCCGGATCGTACCTTTATTATCCAGAAAATAATCCTTGTCTTTGGTATAGAGCACTACCTGGGCTGCTTCAAAAGCGGCATCAGAGATGCTATGTTCTGGCAGTACTTTTTGGATCTCTTTCAGGATGTCGGGCATAGGGTATGGTTATAGCGCAATACTGTACTAATCTACAGGGGGAAGCGAGGGCGGGTATGTGAGCGAGCCAGAGGCGAGCTCTGGCAAGCCGGGCCAAGAAGGCGAGCGAGCTGTGCCGATTACGGAGTTTCACTCGTCTGTTCCGGTGAGAATGGTTACCGCTCTAGACTTGCTTATTTGCTTTTCTAAGCTTTACTTCTCTAAGTTTATCTCTAACTCTTTCTGGATCACACGCTTAATATCTTTATCCGTCACTACGATTACATCCAGACCATTCCCAGAAAAGGTGTCGCGCTGCAGGGCCGTATTAACCGCTTTCACTGCCAGCTTGACCCCATCCGCAGTGGTAATGTCCGGCTTATATTGAGCTTCCAGCACGCCATAGGCAAACACTGAACCTGAACCAGAGGAAACAAAATCCCTTACTTTAGTAACGCTGCCGTCAGGGAAAAGGTCATAAAGATGTACGCCTTCCCGATCTTTCCCCCCCATCAGGAAATGGGCAATGCCCGGATACATGCTCATCCTCCGTAGATTGCCATATAATATCCCCCCCAACAGGTTAGCTGCTTCTTTGGCGGAGGTATGCTTGTTGGTGCGCACTTCTTTTAATTTCAGTTCAGCGCGCATCAGTTTAATGATCAGTTGGGCATCAGAGACGCTTCCGGCTATAGTGACCGCAAAATCTTCATTGAGGACATGGACTTTCTCTGCTCGCTTATCCACAATCAGGCTGCCGGCAGTAGCCCGCTTGTCAGCAGCGAGGACTATGCCGTCTTTACAGGCGATGCCTACCGTTGTCGTTCCTGTTTTCAATTGTTCGTCCATGGTAAATTACGAGAATAATTCTCTATCACCGACACTTGAAAAGAGGAGGGGTATTTAAATGTTTCGGCAGTCAGAATAAGCTTTAAATAGGAGTAGCTTTTCTTTAGCCCTATGGCCAACAAACCAGAACAAAAAAGAGGAGCCGCCGGTTTTGTCAGCACGATGCTGGAAAGTGCTCAGGAAAATAAGCCCGTAACGCCCCAGACCCGCTTTGATAAGGTGGATGAAGCTCAGCTGGAGCAGGTGATGACGAACTTAAAGAAAGGTGTTATCCGTAGGTAAAGTAATTTGCGGGCGTTCCTGTACCACCAACATTTAAATAATCTCAGTTATTCTTTCTCTTGATGCCCCGACCCCGCGTCTTTATCACCCGCCCGATCATGGATTTGGGAATTAAGCTTCTGAAAAAGAGCTGTACCGTCAGAATGTATTCTCAAGACCGCCTCATCCCGCGAAGAGAGCTTCTTAAAGGAGTGCAATGGGCGGATGCGCTACTCTGCCTGCTTACCGATACGATTGATCGGGAGGTTATTGACGCTAACCCTAAACTCAAAATCATTTCTAATTATGCCATAGGCTTTAACAATATTGATGTTGCTTATGCCACTCAAAAAGGCCTTCCGGTAACGAACACCCCGGGAAGAGGTATTGTCGATGCCGTCGCTGAGCATACGTTCGCTTTACTATTAACCGCAACCAAGCGAATTCATGAAGCGGACCAATTTGTCCGGCGGGGCCGATTTAAAAGCTGGGAACCAAAATTGTTTTTAGGGATGGAACTCATCGGCAAGACCATCGGCATTGTTGGTTTAGGAAGGATTGGCTCCGGCGTGGCCCGACGAGCAAAGGCGCTGGGGATGAAAGTGATTTATTATGATGTTAAGCGCAATCAGGATTTTGAGAAAGAATTTCAGGCTGGTTATTATCCATTTAAAGAGTTATTGAAAACGGCAGACCTCGTTTCTCTGCATGTGCCGTTATTGCCCAGCACTCATCATCTCATGGGGAGAACAGAATTATCTTTAATGAAAAAAACAGCATACTTGATTAATACGAGCCGTGGGCCGGTCGTCGATGAAAAGGAGTTGGTGCGGGCGCTGAAGAAGAAACAAATTGCTGGTGCCGGGCTTGATGTCTATGAATTTGAGCCGAGGTTGGCGCCGGGATTGGTAACTTTACCGAATGTCGTGCTTACCCCCCACCTTGCTTCCGCTACTGTTGAAGCCCGTACGGAGATGTCGCTTGATGCGGCTGAGAATATTCTAGCCGTATTGCAAGGGAAGAAGCCCCGATTTATCGTGAACCCGGAAGTGTACGGGAAGAGCCGAAGTTAGAGAAATCTTTTTATACTCCTGCTCTTTCCCCAAGCGCTATCATGATCAGCCTACGGATTAAAGTGAAATGCTCCCGCTGTGGAAAACCGGTGGAGAAGATTTCAGCGCGGGAAACGAGCCCTAAAAAATATGAGTGCTTTGACTGCTTTAAGTCCCAGCGGCCTAAAAATCCCGATAAAACCGCTTCCCCGCTGAAATATGATTTGTACTGTGAGCGCTGCCGCTATAAGTTCACCTCGGCGCGGCGGGTCTGCCCTTATTGCAATGAAAGTGATTATCTCGATGTTTCTGGGCCAAGTGCCGATGAATTGTTGGGGTCGGTGTAAGCGAAACTTTTGCATTTTTATCTAATCTAGGCAAAAGTTTCGAACCTGCACTTTTGCTGGTGTATACACTTACCGTAAAACGCAAAAGTGCAGGTAAGGAAACGTTTAAATAATTCCCCCCTTTAAACGGCCTATGCCTCCGGTCCTCTCTCTTCTCAAAAAGCGAGTCAAGAAGAATATCGTCACCGACCATAAACCTGCCCGCGTGATGGTTCTTACCTACAACCACGCTCAGGTCGAAGAGTACCAGCTGGAGAAAGTTGAAGAATGCTTTGAGCTGAAGAATAAAGATAAAGAGACAGTAACCTGGATTACGGTACGAGGCATGCAGGACATCGAAGTGATCGAGCAGGTAGCCAAATGCTTTAACCTGCACCCCCTGCTGGTCGAAGATATCGTCAATACGCAGCAGCGGCCGAAAGTGGACCATTTTGAGAATTTCCTGTTTTTGATCGTGCGCCAGCTAAGCTACCATGGCGGTGATACGGTGAGCAGTGAGCAGATCAGTATGGTCGTGGGCGCGAATTTTCTGGTGACGTTTGAAGAGCATGAAGATGACACGTTTCAATATCTCCGCGATTCCATCAAGAAAGGACGGTATCCCAAAAAAGGTGCCGACCATCTGATGTACACCATTCTCGATATCCTTGTGGACAATTATTTTGCCATCCTGGAAAGGCTCGGTGAGCACATTGAACAATTGGAGGAAAGCGTAGTGCAAAACCCAACGGTCCAATTGATCCAATCGATTTACACGCTGAAAACGCAGATGATCTTCCTGCGCAAGTCAGTCTGGCCCTTGCGAGAGGTGATCAACGGCCTGCTGCGCACGGAATCAAAGATCGTGAAAAAAGCGACCCGTTTTTACCTGCGGGACGTTTACGACCACACGGTTCAGGTGATCGAGACCATGGAGATGTACCGCGACATGATCGCCGGTATGTTAGAAATTTATTTATCGAGCATCAGCAACCGGCTGAATGAAGTGATGAAAGTGCTTACTATCATCGGTACGATTTTCATCCCCCTCACCTTTGTCACTAGTTTGTATGGGATGAATTTTAGGTTCATGCCGGAATTGGAAAGTCGTTATGGTTATTTTGTCGTCTTAGGGGTGATGAGCATTATGACGTTAATGATGCTCTGGTTCTTTAGACGGAAGAAGTGGATTTAGGCAGAGAATTTTGCTTTGCAAAATTCTCTGGTGTGGGGATGGCGAGGGCAATTAGACCTGGGCTTCCCTTTACTCGAGGGTTTTGAGGCGAAATTGGCAGCGGCATATTTTAGGTAAAAAAAGTACGGTGCACTCAAAACTCTCACAATCTTTTTAAATGGACGCTTAAATCATTCTTACCATGAGCCTTTATCAGTACGTCCGGGAAGCCTGGAAAAAGCCACAGGAATCGTTAGGTGAGCTGTGGAAGCAACGGCTGATGGCCTGGAGAAGAGAACCAGCTACCCTGCGTCTAGAGCATCCCACGCGGATAGATCGTGCCCGTTCGCTGGGGTATAAAGCAAAGCAGGGTTACATCGTTGTTCGCCAGCGAGTGCCCCGGGGAGGACATACCCGCCCTAAAATCACCGGCGGAAGAACACCTAAAAATTCCGGGCGGACCTTAGCCCTGCGTAAGAATTATCAGTTGATCGCGGAAGAGCGGACGCAAAGGAATTATCCCAATTTAGCCGTGCTTAATTCGTATTGGGTAGGCCAGGACGGAAAACAGTATTGGTATGAAATTATTTTGGTGGATCCTTCTCATCCGGTGATTCAATCTGATCCGGCCATTAACTGGATCTGTGCCCGAAAGAACTGGAGCCGGGTCTTCCATGGGAAAACTTCTGCCGGCAGGAAATCTCGGGGGATGCGCGGCAGGGGCAAAGGGTTTGAGAAAGCGAGGCCGAGCAGAAGGGCCTGGGATCGGCGGCAGTAAGAGGAAAAGGGAGGATCAACGATTGTAAAAAACAGAATTATAAGCTCCCAACATCATATACGCTTCCAATATCATATAGGGTCTTAACCTCATGAAACTATATCCTGTTCTCTTTCTGATCGTGCTCTTTATTTTTCTTACTGCTTGCCTGCCCTGGCAGCCACGAGCGGAACCGATAACAGATGATCAGCACCCTAGCCCTCAACAGCTCTCCCAAAATCTGCCGTCGGAACAACCACTCAGCAAAAAATCAGCCCAGCAGCCCTTTATTCCTAATAAAATCCAACAGAGCCAGCTGCAGTTTCCTCTCGAAGTAACTGCCACCATCACGTATCCGGCTACCATTATGGGTAAAGCCGGTTTCTTACCAGCGGAATTAACCATTGAAGTAGGAGACTCCGTAACCTGGCTGAATGCCGATCCGCGAAAAAAAACGCTGACGTTAACGTTTCAGGAAGGGAAAACCAGAAATTTTATTACTAGTCCTTCCATTATCCCTGCTGCCGAATGGGTGCAGGTCTTTACCGAGCCCGCCGAGTACCGCTACTGGACCGTGGGGTATGGTGTAACGGGAAAACTGGTGGTGAAAGGGAAGGAGTAAGGTTGGGGCAGTAAATTTAGGGCAGTAGATTTATAAAAGAAGATTATAATTCTTAAGGCCAATGCCACGGTGGCACAACCTGGTACTTGCCGGGGCTTATACTGAGACTCGCAAGCAGGATACTGCGCAAGCCTGGAATGCTGGTACAGAATGCTGACCAACAATCCATACAGCTTGTTCCCGCAAGGGTTTCCCAGTTCAAATCTGGGCCGTGGCGTATCTTATCTTCACCCACCGCTTGTCAGCTGATCACCGCAGATCAAACTAACATGAATACCCCACCGATCAAAGATACGGCAGCCTTCCAGCGCTTCATCGAGTTCTTACAGCAGCAAAAAGTAAAAAAAGAAAATCTGCTGCTGATTCATGACGTTGATGGTGACGGTCTCAGTTCAGGACGAATCCTGCAGGAGGGGCTGCAGCAGCTGGGGGTGAAAGTGCGTTATCGCTTTGCGGCGTACGACCGGACGAAGCTGTTTGGTGATTTTGTCCTGGAATTCATCCAGAAACGGCGGATTGCGGCGATTTTTACCACGGACTTAAACCTGCTGGCGACGAATTATCCCGCCCAGAAACAGCTGCTTCAGAATAAAACTTTCATTGTCTTTGACCACCATGAAGCGCCGCTCGAGGTTGACCCTAATATCATTTATTTTCATCCTCTTCGTACGTATGGTTACCCTGATCCTTCCCAGTACTGTACCACAAAGTTAGTCTATGACCTGCTCAGTGAATTTGCCGATCTCTCCGAGCTCGATTGGGTAGCCGCTATCGGCATCGTCTCTGACTCAACCTATAAGACCTGGAAAGAATCCGTCGATGCTACGCTGAAAAAATTAGGCTTGCCCGTGCCCGAAGACCCCTTCAACTCCAGGCTGCAGCGGGTAGGAAACCTGCTCTATTACGGCCTGGCCATGGGCAAAGAAGCAGCCGATAAAGCCATTAAAACTTTCTTTAATGCTAAATCCTATCAGGAAGCATTGGACGGATTACAGCCGTATGCTGTCGTTGAGGAAGAGGTCAATACGCTTATGAAAAATTGGCGAGAGTATGTTGAAGGACGGAAAGAGGGGAAAGAACAGGAGAAACAAGACCAGGTTATTGCCGACGACGTCATCTTCATCAAAATCGAATCAAAATATAAAATCAATTCCCTGCTCAGCAGCCGGATTTCTTACCAGTATCCGCATAAGACTATTGTTGTCGGTGCACCCAGCAGAGAAAGCGGTGGAAACAAGGAAGAGGATGAATTTACCTTTAGCCTGCGCCGGCAGGACGGGAAAGTAAATTTGCCGGCTATCCTGAAAGAGCTCTCCCGACAGCTTCCCGGGGCCGTGGGCGGGGGGCATATTCCCGCTTCCGGGGCAAAATGTAAGAAGCAGGATTATGAGCAGTTTAAGGCCTTGTTTCGGAAGTTGCATGAAAAGTATAGCCCGCCCGCTGAAGGCAGTGGCCACAAAGAGCAAAAAGATCAGAAAGAGAGTGGAAGAGAGGTTACTGAAGACAAAAGAAAACGCGGGCGGAAAAAGAAGGAGAGCTAAGTGCCCAAGCCAGCCGGCGCTGCCCACTGCATCCCGAGAAGTGGTGGAGATGCTCTCCTTCCTCCCGTAACAATTACACCATTCTGTAATAGTTTCGGAAGATTTATTAATGATGACCATTTTTTAGGGAGTTGGTGAGAAATCATGAAACAATATAAAATAACCTTAGTTGCGGGAATATTGATGATGCTACTTCTCAGCCTCGTTGCTGCTCACGTGGAAACAGAACCAAAAGCCGAGCAGCAGGAAGCCATTGAAGCCGGCGAAGCGTTAGTAGAGAAGAAAGTGGATTGTAAGGATCTCAACAACGAGCAACTAGAATCTATCGGTGAATATCTGATGGAAATCATGCATCCCGGAAAAGCACATCACCTGATGCACGAGCAGATGGGTATTGAAGAAGGTACGGAAGCAGAGGATGAATTTCATGTTAACATGGCTAAAAGTATGTACTGTAATGAAAGCGGTATGAGCATGATGAATGGTGGCATGATGAGTGGTGGAAATATGATGGGTGCTGGCGGAGGTGAAAATATGGCGGACATGAATTCGATGATGGGTGGTGTGGGAAATATGGGTATTGGTTTCGGGAGCGGTGCTGGCTGGAGTTGGCTGATGTTGATTGTTGGAATAGTATTCTGGCTGGCGATCGTCGTGGCCGTGATCCTGTTGATCATCTGGCTCTATCGGCAGGTGAGCGGGAAGACGATTACCGGCCGGATCGGCGAAGAGGCACGAGAATCTCCCCTGGAGATTCTGCAGAAGCGTTTTGCCCGTGGTGAGCTCACTCCGAAGGAATTTGAAGCGATGAAGAAGGAGTTGGGAAGGTAAACAAATACATTTTTTCCATTTTTGGTGTTTTCACACCAGAAAATTTAAAGATAATTGGTGTTTTCCTACCGAAATGACCGCTCAGGCTATTCATCGCCAACAGATTAAAGAGCATTTTGACGAGCTCAAAGATGCAATGGAAGTTGTTTCATTTTACCTATCCTTTTGCCGTGCAGGCAGGTCTTATTTGCCCTTGATTATCCCCGGGAGAAAAAGGGCTATATGCAGATTCGCCGGCTGATCTTTGGCCGGGACGAGCCGGAATATCAGGAGAAAGGAATGGTAGCCGCCCTCCAGGGCCAGAAGATAAGTTCCCAGGTTAATTTTTCGATGAAAGAGATTATTCTCCTGGAAAGCTGAGGGGAGAGGCGTTTCAAGAAGAATTTATATTTATTTTATCCAGTAACCATTTTAGTTACCATTGGAAATGAATGCATTTAAGCTTTTCAGTGAGAAGTAGTGCCTCTGCTTTCAAAGAAAAGTTTAAATAGGAACCTTTTATTGTATAAATAGATGATCCACGATCCCGCAATGCAGAACTGTTTAGCTCAGCTCAGTGGTATTGCCAAAAGAGTCACCGGAGATACAGTACACGATTACAGATTAATTTATGGATTGAAAAAAGAACTTCAAAGGAAGCAAAAGAATCAAAGGGATGATAAGAAAGCTTATGCCCGAGAAGACAAAGCTCATCTAGGATTAGCCTATCTTTTATTATTTCACCCTTCGTCGTTAGTACGACACGAAGCTGCTTTTGTACTTGGAGAATATGGAAGAACGTACAGTAGTTTTTTGAGGGCGAGTGCACTGTTAGATCCAGAGACCATAGTTCGTCATGAAGCGACCTTAGCGTTAAGTGCAAGATCACAGCGAGGATTAGCTTTCCGAAATAAATTTTTATTAGAATATATCGCTACTCACGACGAAAGTCGTATGGTGAGGGACACCGCCCGAGTTTCTTTAGATAATCTTTAGATAATATTGATACTGAATAATCTTGAATAATCTATTCTCAAATTAACTCCTGCATCGCCCTCGTAAACTGAGTGATTTTCTCTTTGGTAGAACGTAAATATTGTTCCGTCCCTTGCTCTTGAACGGCAAAAGCATCCGCTTCCCGCTCTTCCTTGCTGATGGAAGAATGTAAGCTGATGAAGGTCGAGAGAGGGGAAAAAATCTTCAGGACGTGAGTGGAAAAACGCCAGAAACTCGTTTTATTCTTGATATGATACAGCTCATGCAGCAAGACCGCTTCCAGTTCCTGTCTTGAGAGCAATTCACAAAGTCCCACCGAGATAAAGATGGCCGGGCGGACATTAGTGATCGAATAAGCAACTGGCTTTAAATCATTAACCGCATACAGCCGTGGTGCCGCGATCACCAGCGAAGAAGAATGATGGTGGACTAAATTGTACAACACTCCTTCTTTTATCTCTTTGGACTTGCTGCTCCAGGTATAAAGGTAAGGCAGCAGCAGAAAACTGAGCAGAAAGGTCGCTCCGATACCAGCAGTCACCAAATAAATCAGCAATTCCGGCGAACAGAGGTAGAGAGGGGTAGAACATTGAAAGACGCAGCTATAGGCAGCGGAGGTACATTTTGCCAGAAAAGCAGAAAACAAAAAGGGAAAGAACAGCAGGAAGATGTGGCTGTAGAGATAGGTGACTTTAACCTTGATCTTATCGGTTTTTCGGAACAGGATGTAGAAGAAGAAAGACAAGAGCAGGGAAATGATGAGAACGCCGAGATTAACCGGATTCAGCAGCCGGGCCAGATACAAATGAAGAGCTTCTTCAATCATCGTTGCACCTCAAAACCATCATCGCTGCTGCACCTCGCTGTTCCGGGCTTCTCTTTTCCTGCTTTCGTTCACCTTAAAATTTTCTTTGAAACTTTCATTGAAATAAGCTATGGCTTTAGAGCCAAACTTTCTGACCAGCTGATTGACGGTGCTTTCCACTACGCTGCGCTCAAACTTCTCCTGATTGGCTTCCAGAGCGTAAAGAAAGCGGATTCCGCCGCGGGCAGTTTCGGTTTCCCGGCGCAATAAGCCTTTCTGGTAGAGCCGATCCAAAATGACCGAGACGCTGCTTTGCGCCACTTTCTTTTTCTTTTTCAGCGCGGTGTAGATTTCCGTCGCACCATACCTTCGCTGGGGCTGCAGCCGGGTGATGATTTCTTTTTCCAGGGGAGAAAGGGCCGTGATCACCCCTTCCGTAAAGAGCGTGGTTTTCATGAACAGGGTAGAAAGAAAAAGAAGGATTATATATAGTTTTCGAAAACAAAAATGTTACTATGATGAGTACTCACACAACCTTTATATAGAAGTTATTATTACTGTTAGTTGTAATAGTTAAAAAAAACAGTTAAATTGTAAGGTAAGATGGTCATCGGCTTAGAGCAGCAAAAAGAGGAAAAAAGTCTGCTGACGCATACTTTTTCTATCCTTAACAGCTCTCGCTCTTCCTTTCTCTTCTGGTCGCTGGGCCTGCTTATTTTTTATACCTTCCTCTTCGGCCTGTGGAAAATCCCGCTGGTAGGGTTTGGAATTAACCGGATGTCTGCAGTGACTATTACCGATTACCTGTTTATTATCCTGATTACCGGGCTTGCAGCCACCTTTATCATCCTCTGGAAACACGAGCGGGCACAAAACGTATCGTCTTCTTCCAAATGGGGCGCTTTAGGTGGAGGCTTCTCTGCCTTTCTTGCCGGCATCTGTCCCGTCTGTCAAAGTTTAGGGTTACTAGCATTTGGCACCACTTTCCTGAACATTCCTATCGGCTTCCTGGTTCCTTATCTCGGCACGCTGAAATTATTCTCGCTGGGCCTGTTAGGATTAGCCGTCTATATGAAAGCAGACAGCGTCTATACTAAAACCTGTACCGCCTGTAAAATAAGCATCGAGCCTATTGACAAAACTATCTCACCTTTTCTCTTCCGCAGCAATTGGTTGCTGGGAACGCTCTCGGTGTTAGTCTTGCTCTTATTTACCAACCAACTCCTCTTGCCCAACGCCTTTACCTCCTACTCGTTAGGTGGCGGTGGCGGAACGAGCAGTCTCGGCGCATTTGAATATGGCGCTAAAATTACCTTAAAACCGATGCCTCTGGCAGCGGGAGAGCAGCCTAAACTTCCAGGCTATCAGGCTAAAGTTAAGCCCATTCCTACCATCAGCGAGCTGCCACAGAAACCTTCTACCGGCGATGCCGTACAGGATCTATTGAATAATTTAGTGCCGACGGGAACACCCTGGTATGGTACGGCTGCCGGCGTAAGTTTTGATGATCCCGTTGGAGCGCAAAACGCCTGGCAGAAAGGGCTGGGAGTGCAATTAGCGCCCGCTGAACAAGAACGCTGGAATCGCATCGTGAATTCCTTCACTTGTGATTATTGTTGTGGATCACCGCAGCGGCCTACCATCATCACCCATTGTGGCTGTGCCCATTCCCGCGCTGCACAAGGCATGGCTAAATGGTTTGTTAAGAATTACGGCAGCCAATATTCCGATGAGGAAATTTACGGGGAAATGGCCCGCTGGTATGCCTTATGGTATCCGAAAGGGACCATTGAAAGGATCATTCAGGAATCACAGTTGTAAGTTATAGTTAATCAAAAAGAAATTAATAAAAAATAGTTATCGGAGGTAAAATCAAATGGAACGAAAAGAATTGTTGGTCGTCGTGCTGATCGGCGTGCTTTTGATTACGGTCGCGCTGCAGACGGTACAGCTTACTGGTTTAAGCAAGTCCGGCGTTGTCGTTAAGACCGCCAGCGGACCTGCTCCCGCCGTAGCCGCAAGTGGTGGCGGAGGAGCTGCCCCTACTGTACCTACGAGCTTACAGAACTTGCCGTCGATGGTCGGTGGATGTTAACGCTGATCCTCTGGCTCGAGCTGGGTGGAAGATAATGGGGGGCAGCTGACCATGAAAAAAGAACACTGGTTTTTCCGTGTTTTACCCCTGTTATTAGTGCTCGCGATCGCCTTGTCCGTCCTGAACATCTATTTCCTGCAGCTGCGCAAGGTGAAAGCAGTAGAAGCTGAGAAAATCATCGAGGAAGAGTTACGCCCAGCCGTGCTGGAAGTGGTAAAAATCACGCTCAGCAACTGCGACTTCTGTTTTGATGTTGAGGCGGCAGTAGAAGAATTGAAAAAGCAAAATGTTAATATCACTAAAGAAGAAGCGTTGGACAGTGAATCGCCAGTGGCCCGGCAGCTCATCGAGAAGTATGGGATTGAAAAGCTGCCCACTTATATTGCTAGTGGTGAGGTCAATAAATCAGCTTTAGCCAGCTATTTCACTAACAAGGGAACGACCGAAAATGAGCGCTTTATCTTTACTGCTCAAAAAGCACCCTATTATGACGCCATCCAGAAGAAGATCGCGGGCTTAGTGACGATCCTCAACCTCAAAGACTCTTCCTGCAGCAAATGCACTGATCTTACTCCCCTCGTCAAAGGATTTGAAGATGCTGGCGTGCTGGTAACCCAGAAGAAGACCGTGGAATACACCAGCCCGGAAGGGCAGAGGATGATCGCTTTGATCGGCATCAAGGAAATTCCGGCGCTGGTGATCTCCCGGGAGATTGAATCGTATCCGGAAGTATTGCAGCAGTTGCAGGAAGCCGGGGTGGAAGAAAAAGAAGGTTTTTATGCCGTCCATCCGCTGGTGCCGCCCTATCGGGACCTGGCTCAGGGGAAAGTTGTCGGGCTGGTGAAAGTCATTTACCTGGCTGACGAGTCCTGTACCGAATGTTATGACGTGACCCTGAACCGGAGGATCTTGCAGCAGTTTGGCCTGGTGATGGAAGAGCAAAAGACCGTAGATGTTAAATCACCGGAAGGGCTGCAGTTAACGGCGCAGTATAATATCATTAAAGTACCGATCATTGTCCTGTCGCCGGAGGCGGGCGCCTATGCTAATCTGGTGCAGGCCTGGAACAGTGTGGGGACGGTAGAAGAAGATGGCTGGTACGTGATGAGAAGCCCGGAAGTGTTAGGAACGTACAAAGATTTGGCGACAGGAGAAACGGTAAAAGCGGAAAATTAACCATAAAAAGCATACGAAGATGAATACAAAAACCATCTTGTTTTTTCTTATTGTTCTCTCTTTGTTTCTGTTGAGCTGCCAGAAACGAAGCACCGAGCTAGGTTCACTAAGCTTCCAGGAACTCTGCCAGCAGAATGGCGACCAATGGATGGAAATGGAACCGATGAAAGAGGGAAAAATGCTTTCAACTCAGAAATGTTTTGGCTGTATGGTTGGGGAGAACCATTTTTGTAGCGGGGAAGAGTATAGTGGATATATTAACACGCTGCCATCGTGGATGAAAAGCTGATGGGGAGAGATAAAAGAGAGATGAAAATTAGGGATGACTATGAAACGTACTAAAAAAATCGTGATGGGCAGTGTAATAGTATTATTCCTGATCTTAGTGATAGGGATTTATCTCAATAATCAGCAAAAAAAGCAACAACAGCTGGATTCCTATCAATTTCCTTCTCCGGAAGCGGTGGTGCAGCAGTATTTTGAAGCCTGGAGTGGGAAAGATTATGTTAATATGTATGCAGCCATCTCTGATGGTTTCAAGCGCATCGAGCCGACCGCAAAAGATTTAAGTACCTTCCGCGACTATGTGCGAGCCCAGGGCCTGATGGGGGTTAGAATTATCTCTATCGGGGAAAAGTCTAATGACGGATCAACGGCTACCGTGGATTATGAGACGGAATTTATCTTCACCAATGGCCAGAAGCAGCCATTTAAAGATACTTTTACCCTTAAGTATCGCCCGGGCGACGTCATTCAGGGCTGGAAACTGATTCATCCTTATGGGGAGAAGGTAGATACCAGCTAATGACCAGGGCATATTGTCCAACCTGCCGCTCCGGAGAAATGACTTTGTATGCGGGTGGTCAGCTGGGAAAATACCAATGTAAGAGGAAAAAATGACTGAACGCTGTGAACCTTGCCAACGCGACTTTGACTCGGCGGAAGCCTTACAGATGCACAACCAGGCTAAGCATGCGGAAGCGGCCAAGACCGGGGGGCTAGCGGGCCTTACCTCAACGCAGAAAAAGAAACTTCGTAACTGGGTGCTTGCTTTTGTCCTGCTGGGCTTGATAATTTTTGGCTTTGGTTTCTGGGTGAAGTCCAGCCGAACTATTGACGACGCCGATGATACTATCCCTGATTTTGAAGTCCCGAAGCGGCCGATTCACTGGCATCCCCATCTGACGATCAGGATTGATGGCCAAGAAATCAGGATTCCTAAAGATGTAGGAATCACCAGCACGGTACATTACCCTATCCACACTCATGAAGAAGATAATATTCTGCACTTAGAGAATAACAACCCCACCAAAGAAACAGTGATTCTAGGCTACTTCTTCAAGGTCTGGGGCAAGAAGTTCAACCAAGAATGTATCTTTGACCATTGCACCGAGAAAGGAACAAAAGGAACTTTGAAGATGTACGTTAATGGAAAAGAAAATTTTGCGTATCAGAATTATTTCATGCAGGATAAAGATGAAATTGTGATTGAATATACTTCACTATCCTGAAGCATGACCAGCATCCTAAAGTCAAAACTCCTGCGGTTTCAGAAGCCAGCGCGTCGCGGGGGGTTGCCCCATCCGGTAACGAAAAGCTCCGCTTTTCGGAACCTCCCGAAAATCCTCGGGATTTTCGATAGGGGACGCAGCGCCTGCGGGAAACACATCAAGAGTTTTGAAGATGCTGGTCATGCTTCACCGGAAGCGGGGAGGAACCTGATGGACCAGCCAGCAGATCAGCAAGCAGCTGAACAAGAACAGCCGCAATTATCTCTGCCAAAAAGCAGTGGTGAACGAGTTATTACCATCTTTATCGTTCTGACCATCCTGGTGGCAGTGGGCGCATTATATTATACCGGGAAAACTATTTTTGTCGGGAATACGGTAGAGAATACGATCACCAGCGGCGCCGTTACTGAAGCTGGCGAGGATAGTAATAGCCAAAGCAATAGCCATACTAAAAGTCTTTCTTTAACCGGTTATGACCGCGCTCTCGCCAAGCAGTTCATGGACAAGGATAATGACGGCAAGTGTGACAGCTGCGGCATGCCGGTAGAGATGTGTATGGATACCGGACAGCTGCAGTGTGACATGGATCCAAAATCAACCCTCGGCGTGTTAGATTCAGCCCATCTTCATGCCGACTGGAAAATTTATATAAATGGAAACGCGGTTGATTTATCTGATAAGGCACATATGGAAAGGATGAGAGCGGGCTTGCCCGTAAGCAGTTTCATCCATGTGGATTCAGGTGCTCCGGCGCCGGAACAGACGGGAGAAGTGCTGCATATGCATGCTACCGGAGTTCCTTTATGGATTTTCTTTGAGAGTGTGGGCATGAAGTTTGATAAAGATTGTCTAACCCTGGAGGATGGGAAAAAGTATTGCAATGATGCTCAAAATTCTTTGAAATTTTATGTAAATAACCAACTCCACGCTGATTATGAACAGTATGTGTTTAAGGATTTGGATAACATTTTGATCAGTTATGGTGCTAAAAAGGAAAATGTTCAACCCCAGCTAGCAGCTATCACCAATTTTGCCGGAATACATTAAAAAGAAAAACTAAAAATCATGGAAGAAGACCAATTAAATGAAATCAAATTAAAAGAAGACCAATTTAATAATAGAGTGAACATTAAGAGCCAAGTGAAAGGAAAAATAGCCAGCTTAACTTCTTCCCTTTCCGGCAGCTTAAGTTTCCTGGGCGGTTATCAGGTCTGCCATAACGTCTGTTTAGGAATTGTTGCCCTGCTTTCGCTGGTGGGCATTACGGTTGTCGGAATGCCCTTATTGTTCCTGCAAAAAGTAGCGGTGCCTTTCTGGATTGCGGCCGTGGTGCTGTTTGGAATAACCTTGGGAATATACGTTAAAATGCGTTGCTTGTCCAGGAATCTGCTGCTGTTGAATGGCGGGATTATTGTGGCCAGCGTGCCGTTTTATTCCGTTAAACCGGTCTTGCCCCTGTTGTGGATTGCTGGAGGAGCGATAGTAATCGTAAGTATTTTGCTGATGGTGAAAGCAAGGCTTCACAAATCGCAATAGCTTTTTCCATAAAAGATTAAGCCAAAGTTTATTATAGTAATAATCCTTCATAGAAAAGGTATGCACCTCCAACGCCTCAAATTCAAAGATCTGGAACAAGTTCCTTTTCTGAACGTTAAGCAGCACTTCAAGCAGGATTTCCAGGGTTCTTCTCCTGCTCCCTTCATCGGCCGCTTTGGCTATCCGCAGGTCAATATCGGGATTCTCAGCCCGCAGATTCCGGGCAATACTTCTTCCTATGACTCCCCGCGTTTATGGAGCTCTACGGCAGTGCCGATCGGGACGATTGCCAGCCTGCGCTATAGCCTGGTGAATTCCTGCACGAGATGGAACGTAAAAGAGCTGAAGGTCAAGGAGTGGTATAAGCAGAATCAGCCGGGAAAGCTTCTGGAGATAACCAGAGAAGTGGGTATCGCCGCTAAACCCGTAGAACTGGAAGTCAGCCTTAAGAAACTGCCTGCTCTTCCCGTAACGGCGGAGAAAGAGATCATTCCCTTTGGCCCACAGGCGGAAGTGCGGCGAGCAAGGATCACGGAAAATGTTAAAGTGGATGCTAGTGTAGAACGAGTGGTTGGTGATACTGATCTGAAAGCTACGCCCGCTTTGCTCAACCTTTATCAGCGGGGATTAGAAGAGAATGTCCTCACTAAAATCCTCTCTACGGGAAATGTGGGTTTAGGAAGGAACCGGAAATTGGTGCCGACCAGGTGGTCGATAACCGCTGTTGATGATACCCTGGGAAAAAAGCTGATTGCCGAAATTAAACAGTTTCCTCCCGGAGAATATCAAGCTTATTTTGACGGCGCTTGGGGAAATTATTATCTGATTCTCTTCTTCCCGGAAGGGTGGAGTTATGAATTGTTTGAAACCTATCTGGGCTACAAGGTCAATCCCTGGAGCACCGCGGGAAATTTTTATTCCACGGACTATGAAAGTTATGCCGGGCGGAAAGAGTATGCGGAAGAGACAGCCGGAGGATATTATGCTGCCCGTCTGCCGATCCTGGAAAAGATGAAACAAGTAAAGCGACAACACGCTGCTCTTACTTTACGCTTTATCACTTCAGAATACAACGTGCCCCTGGGCGTCTTTGTCTGCCGGGAAGCAGCTCGAAAGGCAGTACAGGAAAAACCGCTTACTTTTGCTTCCCCGGCCCTGCTGCTTTCTTATGCCCGGGACTTCATTCAGCGCCGCTTTGGGTTTGACCTCAACCTGCTGCTGAACCAGAGCAAACTGCTTAAGAATAAGCGGCAGCAGGCCACTTTAAGCCAGTTCTAAGCGTTTTTCCTGCTCTGAGAAAATTCCAAATAGTAATCGATGAGTTTCTTGTTCATTTTTCCAAAATGTCTGCCACTTTGTTAATAAACTTCCTGGCATCATCCAGCGTCATTTCTGCTAGCTGCTTTTCAAACGAAACGCTTCCGGAATAACTTGCTTTTTCTCGCCGTTCTTTGGCTCGGCCTATTTCTTTAATCTCCTCTTCACTCAATTCAAGAATAGCTGAGATATTCTCAATATCTTTCTTGTCGAGTGTTTTTCCAAGACATTCTTTACAAAGAACACAAATAGTGGCTAAATGAGTTCCGGCTTTATAGCCCATTTTGTAGAGCAACGCCATGGCTGCATGGTACATGGCATAGTAAGCAATGACAATAACCCAATCAAAATAAGTTTCATCCTCTAATCGTTTATTGATGGTCTGCTGATTTTGAACGGTAAAGTTAGCAAAGTCAAGATTATGATATGCTTTATCAAGATGAATTTTTGAAAGTGGTGAAGAAAATTCAATTTTCCGAACAATATGCTGTCTAATGTATTTCTTGAAATCTCGATTGAGCGTTTTACTATTCTCCAACCAGACTTGCCACTTTTTGGGTTCCCTAAAAAATCGTTCAGATTTTTGGGGCACAGAAACCACCGGTGTTTCTCGTGTTTCTTCGTTCATGCTAATATCCCTTGAAAATGCTACATTTTCAGGGGTTCTGAAAATCTCGGATTTTCAAGAACCATCCTGAAAAATAATTCTGCTCCATCAATTAAAATATGATCTTCTATCGCTTGTTTAGCCAACTCGTTTTTTTTCTTAAACTCATCCCCAGTCATAAAATAGGGACTTATTTTTAAGCCTGTTCGTCCGTTTATCAAATCAATAATATCTTCTACTTTCTTTATATCACTCGGCGAGACATTTTCTTTCAGCAGAAGCAGATCAATGTCCGACGCCTTTGTTGCGTACCCTTTTACAACCGAACCAAAAATAAGCATAACTGAGTAATCAACATATTTCTCTTTAAGCATTTCTAACGCTCTTGAAATTGTCTTATTTTTAGCGAGAAAAAGCAAAGTACGGTCATATTCTACTACTCCCAGCGTGGCATAGACCAAAGAAGTTCTTTTGAGAGAATAATATTTAACGTTGGCTTCAGTTCTTATCTCTAAAATTCCCTGCTTAACTAACTTCCTCAGTACCCTTAATGTTCTTGGACGGGTTAATTTAGCTACTTTTAACAATTCAGCAAAATAATGCCTCTTAAGATCTAGAAATACCTCTAGTATCTTTACTTCTGGTAGGCCTAACATAGTATGATTGACGTACATATTAGTACGAATAACGTACACTACTATTTAAAACTTTTGTTTGAGAACGCCAAAGCCCCCCATAAGTTTCTGATCATCGTCTGGAGGCACCTACTGAACCTACGTTTACGAGTGGTGGGGTCTCGCCTCGCCTCTTGGCGCCTCTTGGCCGGGGTGGCGTTGTTCGTCCCGGCACTCACCATTTTAACAGTCTTCAAAACCGCAAAAGTTAACTTACCTCTTTATACCCACTCAACCACCACAAACTTTAATAATCAGCTTCATTTCTGCTGCCGGAGAAGGAATAGGAAGAAAGTAAAGGGAGAGTATTTGTTTAGCACCATAAAATCAGAAGGAATTTTGACTGTATGGTGCTAAACAAATACAAAGGAAAAAGGAAGAGGTATAGGATGGTAAAAGCATTTTTGAAAGGGCTGTTTAAGCGATTTAGCTTTAACCTGCTCAATAAACGAAACCACGTCAAGTTGGGATTATATGGGCCGCCGAACGGCGGAAAAAGCACCCTGGCTAACCGCATCTGTCAGGATTGGTTAGGACAGGAAATGTCTTCGGTCTCTCACATTCCCCACGAGACGCGTGAGATCAATATCAAAGAACAGATCAATATCAAGAACAAGAAAGGCAAGCAGCTGACGTTCTCATTGGTTGATACCCCGGGCATTGCCACCAAAATTGACTATGAAGAATTCATCAAGAAAGGCCTGACCAAGACGGAGGCCAAGAAGCGGGCCAAAGAAGCCACCAAAGGCGTGATCGATTCCATTAAGTGGCTCGATAACATGGATTCCGTGGTCGTGGTGCTGGATGCTACAAAAGATCCCTATAGCCAGGTCAACATCACCATCATTGGTAACCTGCAGGCCCGCAGGATCCCGGTCCTGATCGCTGCCAATAAGACGGACTTAAAGAAAGCCAGCATTGAAGCTATCCAGGCGGCCTTTCCCCAATATCCTATCATTGGCATCTCGGCTAAGTATGGCAAGAATATTGAAGATTTTTATGAGCAATTGTTCAAAGTGGCGAGATAGAATAACGCAACTAACATACTAATAAACAACATTTAAAAACCTGACGGGAATCCTTCCCTCAGGAAAAAGAAGAGCGGTGAGCAGAAAAAAAGAGGAGCATGGTAACCTTTCAATTCATCCCCTATCAGGACATGGAAGCTCTGTCGCCCGCGAAGCGGGTCAATAAGCTGCTGAACATCGTCAAGGAAGATAAGATCGTGATCATGGAAGGCCGTCTGCGTAAGCAGGAGGAAGCCGATCTGATTGAAATCACCATGGAAGAGGTTTCCCCCAAATTTAAGGGCATTGAGCTCAGTGTAGTTTACCCGGACAAGAGCAAGCTGGAAGGGTATCAGAAGTTTAAAGGTACCGTGGCCAGCCTGTTGTTAGGTGATCGGCAGGGGCTGACGATTATCGGTCCGGCTTCGCTTGTCAAGAAGATTGAGAAGAATCCGGACAAGATTGAATTGTTCACGAAAGAGAACAGAAGCAGGAAAAAAAGGAAATGAGTAAACCATAATCATGCCCCACCAATGCGTTCGCTGCAGTACGCTCTGGCCGGATGGTGCTAGTGAAATCCTTAAGGGCTGTCGCTGCGGAGCACGGCTCTTCTTCTTCATCAAGCAGAAAGATCTGGAATTTGGCAAGGAGATGCTCAGTGATCTTTCGGAAGAGCATAAAAAGCAGATCGAGGAAGATGTTGCGGAAATCCTCCATCTGAAACAGGAAGAGGAAGATCGTCCGGTCGTTTTGGATCTGGAAGCGATTCGCGTCCTGCAGCCCGGGAAGTATGAATTGGATCTAGTGCATCTGTTCAAGAAAGATCCTTTGATCATCAAGCTGGAGGAGGGTAAATATTTTATTGATTTAGCGCAGGCGTTTAAGAAAGAAGGGAAGGAGTGAGAATTTTGAGAAACCTCCCGGCAGTCGTTTTTATAAATTCTCTAGTGTGGGGAGGGCACGTAATAAATAATTTTCCCATTAGCACTCTTCCAATATTTTATTGAGCTTTTCCCCTGCTTCAGAATAGTGAAGTATTACTTGGCGTGGTAATCTTTATCTGCCCCCCGTTCCCACGCTGAGAATTTTGCGCAGCAAAATTCTCAACATTCAGATCTTCCCCTTCTGTGCCTTATCGGAAATGATCGCACTATGCCCGGTGGCATCTTCAATGATGATCTTCAGGGAATCCTGTCCCGCCATGACCCTATTTAATTTTTTGATCATGTTGCGGCCTTTCTTCTCGGTTTCCTCGTCTTCCTCAGCTTCAAGGCTGGACTCAATCATCTTCTTTACCCGCTCCAGCAGGCCTTCAATGTTGGTCACATAGCCTTCCGAGGTCGGCCCCGGCTCAATCGTAATGATGTGCGGAATCTTAACCGTGGCATCACCAGACTTAACCACTTTTACATTTAAATCCTCAACGGAGGCTACATCAAAAGTATATTTACAGGGCTCTTTGGCTTCCGCGGGTTCAACGTCGGCCTTACGATAGCCGCAGGCAGTACAGTCCATGGAAAATAAGAAGACTTTCCCAAAATAAGGGATCTCCGTCTCTTCCTCCCGCAGGGTAAGCTTATTCTCGCTGCAGATGGCACATTTCTGGTCCTGAAGTTCTGACATAGAGGGGAAAGAATTTTAGCGTTTAAAAAGATTGCGCTAGTCAAAACCTCACTTCGTTCGGTTTTGACTAAGATGGGAGTTGTAGCGGTGGCACAATCCATTTTGGGAGTGATTTCCTGAACAATGCCGGCCGGTGCAGAAGGACGTTCCGTCCTTCTTGCACCGGCGG
>JBBSWG010000058.1:0-8732 GCA_038046425.1 Nanobdellota archaeon | reverse complement strand
AGAACTTCTAGACGTGGCCTGCTCAAAGGCAGGAGCTGGAGAAAGTTCATAGTAATCCCACCAAAATTTTAAGGTTATTCCTTATTTTTTGCAGTTCTTGTTCTACATCGCTCTTGGTGACATCTTCCCATGCTTTAGGCTTGTATAAAGCAAAATTACGCCGAAGCCAGATCCTTTTGGCTTCGTACCACATAATCTGAAAAAGAGGATGAGGGCACCCGGCGAAACTTCTTATTCCGCTCACAGCGTTGATACGCTTTTTCGGCAGCTTGCTCCGTTTTAGGTAAAGTTGAGGGGGAAATCATTGTTCAGTTTATAGTAAACATACATTTACTTTAAAATAAACAACTAGTATATAAAATTTTCTGTTTTTGGCCCCGGCTTGCCTCAACAATAACTACTTACAAATAGAAACGTTTATATAGTGTTGGCGTTTTTAGGGGCAGTATGAGCGACGGCAATAGGGATGGTAATGGCACTGGTGATGATAACGGCACTCGCACTAGCACCCCCTTTCAGGAAGAGGAAGCACGAGAGGAGGGAATACAACGCTATTATAAGAACCGTGACCTCGCTGATCGGGTGCGTAACACTATGGGCATTTATGAGCAATTCAAAGACAATGGTGATAAGGTGCAACAGGAACGCGTTGCCGGACTCCTGTTGCCTAAAGTACAAGAATATCTTGCCGCCAAATTCCCAGTAGAAGATTTAGTAGAGCGCTGTCAAGGGCTTCTTCCTGAACTTACCGCTTTAGTGCCGGCACCTCCCGCACCGACGGTTATTACTCCATCTCCTGTTCCCAGCCCGGCACCAGGAGCAAGGCCGGCAATAGTAAGGGCGCCAGCACTAAGAACTTCGCCGGAACCGTCCGTGCCGCCGCAGCCAGACAGAGTCCTTCTCAATCCTGACAGCTATCTCCGGTTGGAAAATATTGTCTGTGTGGATGCGGACGGGAATGAGTTTGAACGCTATGGAGAATTATACGTTAGGAAGGATATTTTTCGCAATCAACCAGGACAAACGCAGAAGAGCTTCGCTTCCTACAAGGCTGTAGTGCACTGTGAGCAAAATGGCTTGTTTTTACCAAGTTTTGCTTTAAGCTGTAATATTCTCCAGGCACTCTACCAGCGAAGAAGTGATACTGAAATAAAAACAGTTTTAGACCAGTATAAAGATAAAGGCAACGACATAGGGTATCATGCGCAGAACAGCCTGGTTGATTTTGCCCGGCAGCAAGTAATTCATTATCCCACGGCAGCAGATTTTGATGAAACAGCAGCAGTAAATGCATCCCGTCAAAGAAAAACAGCAGCCTTTGATAGCTCTGCTTTGCAGAATGAATTATTGGAAAGTGCACTTCGTAAAGCTGCTCCTGCGCGGTATGTTAAGCAGTTGACGGGTTTACGAGACCCCCAAATTTTGGTGGAGATGGGACAATACTTCGGAAGGCCTGCAAAACTCTGGTTTGCTTGGATGGAATTAAATAGTGCAAGATTTACTGAGAAACGGGCGGCGTGGCTCGGTTGCAGCAGTTCTTACCTCAACCTGGATGCTTACCTCAACCTAGACCACTACGGCGCCGCTCGTGGGGTAAGTTTGGAGGCTCCAGTAGGGGGTGCGACGTAAAATAAGTTTCAGTGTAGTATTAATCGTTCTCTAAACCTGGAGGCTTTTTCCCCACCCACCACCACCCTAAAACCGGGAATTTTGCACAGCAAAATTCTCTTAAAAAGCTCTCGAATAATCCACCTCATTGGTCAGGGCATTCAGGTGATGAATGAAAGCCAGTTCCGCCTTATTCAGGTCCGCCCAGACAGCAAAGCGCCGCCGTCGGACATAACTTAAATCGGACAACGTGCCCAGCATCGTGGCATAATTGATCTCTTTGACCGTTTCCTCGGCCTCTTCCCGGGTCATGGTTTCCATGGCCACGTCCGGGGGAGAAGAACCGGCAGCATAGTCATTATCGTCTTCATTGCTGCTTTTTCTTCGTTCCGGCCCGGAAAATAACCGCTCGTAATCAGGCATCTGGTTATAGAATTTCTCGGCAAAAGACTGTTCTTCTCCAAAGGCATAGTCAAAATCAGCAAAACTATTAACAGGCAGTGCTACTAATTCGCAGGCATGATCCCCCTTCTGTTGGGGAGAGAGCGAACGAAGCACTTCATAACTTAATGATTGTACCAGCTGGATAGCCTCGGCAATAGATTCCCCTTTCCGATAGAGCCGTTGCTCCGGCATCCGCTGCTCTGGTCCCCGTTGCTCTCGCACTCGCTGCTCTAGCTGTTCACCTGGCCCTAGCTGAGACATAGCCAGTGAGCGCTCTTCCACTATATTTAAATATTGCTGAACTAAAATTCAGCTGGGATGGAGCTTCACGCCAGTAGGCTTGCCGGAAAAGGAAGCAGGTTAACTTTTACCAAAGAGGGTAAAGAAATTGCCCGGCTACGCCTCTATTTCATTGAGAATGACCTGCATCAGCAGCCTTATGCTTTAATTGAAGACCTGTTCGTGCAGGAAGAGTTCCGCGGGCAGAGTTTAGGCCGCAAGCTGATGCTCGCCGCGATTGAAGAAGCGAAAAGGAACGGCTGTTATAAAATCCTGGCTACCAGCCGGCAGGAGCGGGAGAAAGTCCATGAATTCTATAAAAAATTGGGATTTAAAGAGTGGGGAAAAGAGTTTCGGATGGAGTTGGGTGAAGGGAATATTTAGCCAAGAGAATTTTACTGGAAGGTTTTGAAGGTGACCTTGAGATTGGCGTACTTCCCCTAGAAAAGCCCGATTTATTCAAAACCTTTCACAAATCTTATAAATAAGAGTTCTTATTACCTATCACGAAAATGGATTCACTCAGTGTACTCCTGGAAGAAAAGGCGAAAGCAGGACATTTTCCTGATGGAGAGATCGGCCTGTTTATCCCTGCTCCCGGGCACTTTGATCTGGTGGTTTCTCCCCTCCGTGAGGGACAGGAAACGGTATTCTACTTCAACGGTTCTTGTGGCGGTCCCGCCGATTATCCTAAAAGAGAAGCTTTTCCTCATCTGGCAGAATTTTTGCGGAGGCAGAACCTAGATAACATTACCTGGTCAGAACTTTGCCTTGATCATCTCCGGGGGCAGCAATTACAACTGGAGCATTATGCCGTTCCAGTATTCGGCCTCCAGTATTATTATGCCAAATTTCATTCGCAGGAAGGGCAGGAGGACCAATATACTTTTATGTCCCAGATGGGGCATTTAGCGCAGGCGGTGTATGGGCTGGAATTCCCGCCGAACTTCTTTAAAGATTCGGCTTATCCCGAAAATGCTTATCTTAAAAACCAGGATCCGGCTAAAGGTATTCTCATTCAACGGAGGGAAGGTTTAAAGTACGGGACCATCTGGGAGAAGCAAGCCCGAGCTGCCTTCCAGAAAATTCGCGGACAGTTTGATGAAGACGAGCTTAAGGCTTTTAAGGAACATGCTCCTGCGCTGCTGGAGGAATTTCCGGTAACCCGTCGCCTGGCCGCGGCTATTCTTCAAAAATCGGCCACGCCGGCAAAAGAAAAGTTTCAATGGTTGCTGGAAAATATCCCGGAAGAGGTTACCGGAATGTTCCTCTTTCTTATGGGAGAGAAAGGGGTGGGGGGAAGGCAGTGGAAGAAAAAGTTGTGGGAGAAAAAGAAAAAGCAGAAGAAGGAGAATTATGCCTCTCTTTTTCTACGCTGGGAACATCCGGCTACAAAAGTGTCCCTGAAATCACCGTAACCCAGACCACTCCAGAAAAGGCTATGGTCAATGGTCTGATTGACGATTTGTGGGGGATGTATCAGACCCTCACCGGAGCGACACTGGAGGCAGCAGGAGATAAATTGGGATAACGAAAATCGCACTAATGAACAACAACTCCACTACCGGGCTGCGCAGCTAGCTATTATACTAAAAACAGTAACTTCTCATACTAAAAGCAATAAGTTTATATACTATTTGTGGTATAGTATGGCCATGGCCCCGTTTGTCCCTTTCCCCAAAGTCAGCTGGAAAATTGTGACGCTCTTTATAGACCATCCTTCCTCCCAGCTTTCCTTCTCTGACGTGGTGCGGTTATCTTCAGCCGGGCCAACTAATGCCCAGAAAGCTTTGGCCACCCTGCAAGCGGAAGGCCTCCTGAACCTGCATAAAGAAAGGAATAGAACTCTTTATCAATTGGAACTCCGGAATTTCTTGGTCCATTCCCTGTTGATCTTACGGGGCTGGCAGCGAGTGAACCAGTTCCCTCCCCACAGCAGAAGAGGTATTACCACAATAATCCAGAAATTGGCTGCCAGCGGGGTTACCGCGATTTACCTCTTTGGCTCTGCTCTCCGCTCTTCCAGGCCCCAAGATATTGATCTGGGCATCATTTACCAGCATGACCAAGAAAAGGTAAAGCAAATTTGGCTTCAAACAATCCGCGATTTTGGAGAAAATATTGAAGCTCATTTCTTTCCCGAGGAAGAGTTTATCGCCGCCGTGGGGGAAGGTGATTATGCCCTTACCTCAACACTCTGGCCCTGCTTAGTATTGTATGACCGGTATTTTCTCTATGAATATCTAGGGAAAATCCTTCTGCCCAGTAAAAAAGTTCTGCTCCGCAGGATTCAGGAATTAGAAGAAAAAATAACCTTAGCCTATCAATTGTACCGGCAGAAGAAGCAGGAAACGGCCGATATCGTCCAAGCTCAATTTGACAATTTTTTACGCCTCTATATTGCCTCCCAACAACAGATACCTGGACCAAAACACGATTTACCGTCACAGGCGAAAGGGCTAGGGCTGCAATTTAAAAAAAGGAAACTCTGGGACACTTTAGAATGGATGAGCAGTACAATCCGACAGATAAAGACAACTATCTAGAAGCTATTGCCCGGGCCAAAAGGTTAGGCCAACGGGCTCGGGCTTTGATAGATATAGACATCGAAACTGCTGCCAACAGAATCTACCTGGGCTTTGAAAATCTGGCTCAGGGCCTATTGGTCTGGAAACATTCCCGGGTATCGATCAAGCACGCTCAAATCTGGGAAGGGATGAGCAAGCTTTATCTGCAGGGAATATTGAGTTTCGATCCTAAGCCGTATTTAGAGCAAGCGTATCAGTTTCATCTGTATGTTGACTATGGTAAAAAAAGGTTTAAAAGCGAAACTATCGATTTCAGTGAAGAGAAAGTACAGGAATTACTGAGTATCTTAGAAAAGCTTTTAGCAGAAGTAGAGAAGATTGTGGGGAAAGGGGGTGAATTTTGGTGGTGATACAGCTCCATACCGTACTAATTCTTGATTATCTCTTTCTCCAACACTTACTCTTTTTTTGTTAGATCGATTATAATAAGAGCACCCAGACAGGACCCCGAGTGCGCCTATGCCAGCTATGAATCCATTTCCCCCAAGCATACCTTCTATCAGGAGATACGTACCCGCAGCAGTAAGCGCTATCGCAGCAGTCGTATCACAGAGATATCCCAAATCATACTTGCTATAC
Organism: Nanobdellota archaeon; assembly: GCA_038046425.1. Lineage (GTDB taxonomy): Archaea > Nanobdellota > Nanobdellia > Woesearchaeales > GW2011-AR9 > JAHFRS01. Next base: position 3,234 of record JBBSWG010000058.1, on the reverse strand, counting down.
CCCCATTTCGCAGCTTTCTGGGTTATTTTCTCGTACTGCTTCCAGATCAGTTCATCGAGAGAGGTTAAAGGGCTCCTCATGATTTTATTCAACACCACTAAACAATCTTCACCTTATTTTTTGGTTATACCACCAACTTTAATCTCTACGAATGGGCTATTGGCATCTCCACTTCCAGATCGCACAGCTGTTTCCGTTTTTGCACATTAAAGAAAGCATAGCCCATAATCTGGTCGGTTTCTTCATCCCGTCGTTCAAAAACATCGTCGCCAAGATCCTCATAGTAGGATGGTTTTGCTTCTCCAAAGCGGACTTCTAAGTGATCTCCTTCCGGATCCCAATGAATATGCAGTTTTTGGTTCATGCTATAGTCCTCCGATAATAGGCGGTAATGACGAAGCCCTCGCCATTTAAATACTTTACGGCGACCAGCAGGTACCTTTTACGAGGCTTAAGGTAGCGATAATAATAGCAAACATTCTCTGGGCTGTATTTACTGGGGGTAATTTTAAGGGGGTTGAGGAGAGTTTCCTTAATCTCTTCAGGTTCACTGACATCAGGATGCTCGGCAATTATATGTTTCCATCGCTCAGCAGGAAACCTGATTTTCCTTCCAGAATAATCTGAAACCACAAAGATATGCTCCATCCAGAACTGAAAAAGATGTTGGTATAAAAGGCTTTATGTGATGAATTATAATTTGTCAATATAACCATATTTTACCGCCGGCACTGCCGCTGGTTTCTGAAACCGGGCCGCCAGCTTTTCGTACCAGCTCTGCCAGAACTTTCTCTGGGGCGGGAGGGGGATTTGGTCATAAAAGTACTTTGCAGAAATTTCTTCACCAAAGAAAGTACCAAGAGCTATTCCGGCTAAACCGCTCAGTGTAGCAAACTCGGTTGCGCTTATCCTTGGAAGGCTACGGGGTGCGGAGAAATCTCTATAGCTTAAACTGTAAGCTCTTATACCCACAGAGTAAAAGTATGCTGCTAACCCCAGAACTAAGGGGGAAAATGGGGTGAATTTTGGTGGTGATACAGCTCCATACCGTACTAACTCTTGATTATCTCTTTCTTCAACACTTACTCTTTTTTTGTTAGATCGATTATAATAAGAGCCCCCAGACAGGGCACCGAGTGCGCCTATGCCAGCTATGAATCCACTTCCCCCCAGCATACCTTCTATCAGGAGATACGTACCCGCACCAGTAAGCGCTATCGCAGCAGTCGTATCACAGAGATATCCCAAATCATACTTGCTATACCCCCATTTCGCAGCTTTCTGAGTTATTTTCTCGTACTGCTTCCAGATCAGTTCATCGAGAGAGGTTAAAGGGTTGGTCATGATGACACTTTTAATTATAGACGTTTAACTTCCTGAGGGAAAGGGTTCTTCGATAGCCTCTCAATTTTTTCCGGGATTCTTTTTTACCAAGACCTTTTCTGCATTTTTAAGAAACTTTTTCACTTGTTTTGAATATTGCGGCTCTAGGTTCATAAACTCAACTCTCGCTTAAGCTGCTGATGACTAGTGAGTTCCCCCTGTTCTTTCTCCTGGCGATATTCCAGCAAGGCCAGGTAATCCTCTTCCGTCATGATGCTGTCTATATCTGCCATGTGCCCGCAAATGAAATGGACATTTTCTTTAATGGATTTTAATTCTTTCAAAAGTTGTTGTGTTGCCGCTTCCATTTTATCTTTAAAAGCAAGGTAATTTATAAAGATGATGGAAATCCTGGTGCTTCAGTGATTGAATATGAAAGATATCCTTATCCACATCAAGCCCGGCCAGCAGGAAGTGCGGCAATTACGGAAAGCGACTGCGGAATTCCTCCATAAACTAAATTCCAAACTGAAACCAGCGAAAGCTACTGCTATCTTAGGCGGCAGCGGGGCTAAAGATACCTGGCTGGCGGGAAATCATGACGTAGACATCTTTGTCTGTTTTGATTATCAGAAGTATGCTGACCGAACCACGGAATTGTCTAAAATCCTAAAGCCCTACTTAGCACTAGCTTTCCCCGGTAAAAGAAGGAGCACACTGCACGGCAGCCGGGATTACTTCCAGATGACCTATGGCCATTCTGCTGCTCTTTCCGCTTTTACCTTTGAAATCATCCCCATTCTAAAAATCAGGAAGGCGAGAGAAGCTAAAAACATTACCGATGTCTCACCTTTGCATGCCCGCTGGGTCAGTAAAAATGCTAAAACGCTGAAAGATGAAATCCGGCTGGCCAAACAGTTCCTCCGTGCTCAAGGCCTGTATGGGGCTGAATCCTATATCGCCGGCTTTAGCGGTTACGTGGTAGAAATTTTAGCGGTATATTATGGCTCATTTAAGAAATTGCTGAAAGCCAGCCAGCAGTGGAAAGTGAAAGAGGTCATTGATGTAGAAAATCATTACCCCAAAAAAGATGCTTTATTTCAGCTTAATAAATCCAAGACTCAGTCGCCATTGATTGTGATTGATCCGGTAGACAAAAGTAGAAATGCTGCCGCTGCCCTCTCCCTGGAAAAGTTCCTGAAATTGAAAGAAGTGGCAAAGAAATATCTGGTTCAGCCCTTATCAGCCTTACCAACCTACTTTGTGCCGGAACAGGTTAATTTGTCCAGTCTCCAGAAGGAAGCAGAAAAGAAAAAATTAAATTTAGTGTATGTTGTAGTGCAGCCGGTGGCGGGGAAGGAGGATGTGGTAGGGATGAAGTTGGTTAAAGTATTTGATTTTTTACGGGACAAGCTGAAGCCATTTTTGGTGGTGAAATCAGGCTGGAAATGGGATAAAAATAATAAAAATCATCAGCAGGACAAAAAAGTTAAAAGAAAGGAAACCTTCTACTATTTCCTGCTGGAAAAGAGGGAATTGCCTAAACTGGAAGTGAGAACTGGCCCTCCTTTAGACCTAAAGGAGCATGTGGCCGGATTTAAGAAGAGGTATACAGAGACTTTTGTACAGGATGGGAGAGTGATGGCGAAGGTGCCGGTGAAAGAGTATTTATTGCCGGGCTTTGTTCATGCGTTGCTGAACGAGAAGTATGTGCAGGAACGGATAAAGAATATTAATAATTATCTTTCCTGATTGTTCAAGAATTCTCTTCTCTTTATGATTGATAGTTAAACAATTTTAGAACCACAAAAAACTTTAGATCCTCAATCTCTTACTCTTCTTTCCCCCCACCTTTCACTTTAATCACCGCCCCACAGAACTTACAGTGAATCGCATCCTTATCATGCTCTT
>JBBSWG010000057.1:7990-9949 GCA_038046425.1 Nanobdellota archaeon | reverse complement strand
GAGATTGAGATGGTGGAGGTTTAGAATAATGGAATTACTTTCTCTCTAATAAAGTCACTTTTTCCTCGTACGGCCTGTTCAATTTCCTCTTTTTTTTGTGGGGAACCGATCTCCTGGCTAACATCACGAATCGTTGCTTCCACCACGGTGTCTACGGTAATATCTTCTCCCGCTGCCAGTACTCCTTGTCCGGCTTTAACCAAACGACGAGTAGTCAGATAGGCTTCAATCCCCTGTTTACTAGAATCATATTCCTTGAATTCAGGATGATATAATTTAGTCATTCTGACCCCGTGTGGATATTGCGTCTCATATTCATGGATCACAATCCCTTCACTGGGACCGTCGTAAAGGAAACTTTTTTGCACGAGGCGGGCTGCAACTCTGCCGCTGATTCTTCCCTGCCGGAGCAAAGGCGTGGCCGGCAAACGTGACGCTAAGTTAAACTCTTCTAGAACTTCCTGCCGTTGCTGAGGATGAAGAAAAGACTTAGTGGCAGTATTATATATCCCGATCATAAAAAATTTGTTCAAGTGCTCGAGGCGGTAAGGAATATGACCAGAGCCAGGATGCAGAAATTCGCCAAAAGGGATCAGATGTTCCGGAAGATAATAAATTTCTGGTGTTAGAAGATCAAACACAAAACGGCGAAAAGCCGGAAAGAAATATTTCTCTGCCCTCCCCACCGGACCGCCCCGGCTCCAGGGAACAATCTTATTACCGTCACGACGGATGGAAACGTTGCCACCGTCAAGCTTTTCATAGATGAAAAGCTCTTTTCCACTACGCGGTGTTCCATCATACTCTTCCGTAAGGGAAGGAAATTTGAAAAGGCTTGTTTCCATCGTTCATCATCTGGTACCGTTTATAGTATACGCTCGTACATTTACGGGTTTAAGGAAATGGGTCAGCTCTACCCCTTCCGGCTCTTCAAATACTCGGTCAAGCAGGGCGTAAACGTGATAGTCAGAAGTAAGTACCGCCGTAGTATAGCAACCTTGGAGAAGGTTGGGAAGATCAACTTTTTTATTTTTTGCCAGCCGATCCTCTGAAAAAACCCCGAGGGAAATGGCGAGGTCAACAACGGCCCAGTCCTGCCGTGAAATCGGATCTCGTTCCCCTTTCTTTCCATTACATACCTGTGGATATAACAGGCGCAGGCAATACCTGGCCCGATCAATACGATCTTTTTGCTGGGTGATAAATTCCTGCACTGCCGTATCTCTCGACTGGTACTGTAACACTCGCTCTAAAGTCTGGGGAGAAATCTCCGGCCGGCCGCCAATGGAATAGTCACGATGAGAGGCTATTTCGTCTTTGATCATGGGCGGTATCAATATTCTTAGGTTGGTGGCAGTATCCTTAAGGTGATCGAGAAATTGAGTGGCTCTCCGTAAGCCGTATCTCTTTTGATAGGCCTGATCCAGGTCAATCACCGCACTAGTGTCCAGAACTAATACCGGCTGCATCTCTAAAGCGGCAGGAGTAGTGTAAAAGCGTTGTAGGAACTGGAAGAGGTTAGGTTCGCCGTTAGCCATAAGACCCAGAAAATAGGTCTGTTTATAAACTTTTTGTTAATTACTACTTATAAAAAGTATATAAAACCGCCAGCGGCCGGACTTTCATCCCCGAAAGGTCGGGGGTTGATAAGGGCAGACTGCCCTTATTTTTGAACCGACAATCCCCGAAGGGAGCAGTTCCCTCGTTTTTTGTATTTGTTTAGCAAATACCCTCTTTTTATTTAGGTTATTTCGAGACTGCCGCACTATCCCGCTTCGCCTGGAACTTGGCCCACGGCAAAGTACCGGATTATGCGACGCTGGCGTGGAAAGAGTGAGAACGAGGCTTCTTTATAAAAATGACGTTGATAAAAAGTAAGTACAAGAGGGCGAGAGAACTTATCGCTAAGGAAGCAAATTGTAAAGTTTTTCTGTTCATCGTAGCACGGCTACAATAATC
>JBBSWG010000057.1:5476-7890 GCA_038046425.1 Nanobdellota archaeon | reverse complement strand
CCACAATAAATTACTATCTCTGAATTGAGAAATAATTTCTATTACTTTATATAATTAATTCACCCCCATCCCCAACCCAGCACCTGATCCACTGACCACGGTCCGGAGCCCAGCAAGAACAACGCCACTAATCCTCCCAGAATCAGCCAATCCCACTCCCAGCCGGCATCATTGCCTTTGGCAAATGGAACTTTCCACTTGAAGATCTTGAGCAAGGTGGCCACGAGCATACTTACAATCAGTAATCCAGCGGCCACGCGGGAAGCAAAGCCTGCTAACAAGGCTAAGCCGCCAAAGAATTCGGTTACGCCCAATACTAAGGCCCAGAATAAACCGGGCTTAAAGCCCAGGCCAGCCAGAAAGTCTGCTGTACCCTTAAACTGTTTGAAGAGCTTGGGATAGCCATGGACCAAGAATTCGATACCTAAAACTAAACGCAAGGCTAACGGGGCCCAGATTGCTGCGGCTAACGCGACCATTTTTCTTTGAAGGAGGAACTACTATTTAAACTTTTCTCTGACTTTTCTGTCGCAGTTTCTAGAGAAAGATTAAAATGCTTGTTTTTCCTGAGTACGTTCGACGAGGAGGAAAGGATTTTTCTGTAGGGGAATAAAACCGTTTATAGTTTTCAGTATGGATTTTTAAACCGCCTCAATCTCTTTCTCCAGCACCGCGTTCTGCATCTCCCTCTTGGCAATTTCCCAATGCAGCTTTATTAAGTCCCGTACTATCAGATTTTTCTTACTGATCATAAACATATTGGATTTTCCTACTTTTCTCGTGCAGGTTACCAGGCCTTTTTCCACTAGTTTTGGCCATAACAGCATCAGGGTAGAGTAGCCTACACCCGCATTTTCTGCAATTTCTGTAAGTGAGTAATCAAACTCGTCAAAGGTGAGCAGAAAGTCCAGCACTCTGTTGAGAGGATAGTCGCCCATAACCTCTAAAAATGAGCTTGTCTCTTCCATTTACCACGAAAAAGCGCCAGAATATTTAAATCTTTGGGTTATATTCTACATAAATAGAAACTTTCTCTGCTTTGTTCATACAAGTTTTTCATACAAGTTTATATACAAAGCAACATTTCTCTTCTTAGTTTTCCAGATGGATAGTCCGATGAATAAAGAGGAAGTAGAAAATGGGATTCGCCGAAAATTACTCAAAAAGCTCTACCTGCATAAAATCATTCAGCATAAGCACACTTCTTTTGACAATTTACCAAAGGGATTTCCGCCACATGTACGAGGCGCAGTCAAAGAAGTAGCCGAGAAGCTGATTAAAGAAGGCCTGCTACTTTCCAAACCAACTGGATATGGATTAGAAGTTTCACTGAATCATACGAGAATTCAGGATATAGAGAAAGAGATAGAAGAAATAATGGGAGAATAATCTCTCTAATTTAGAGCAACTTTGTGGCTTATTCTTCACCACCACAAACCATAAATACTTCCACTGTAATTCACTTCATCATCATTCATTCCACTACCATTTCCCCATGCCCTTCAAAACAATCTATAAAGTGCAGCCAGTGTTAGATGAAGACAACGACCAATACTGTCAAGACACATTCTGTTTCGTAGAAAAAGAGAGATTACAGCAGGCTTTACGCAGTAAGGAAGAATACTTTCTGGCGTATTTTTTGAGAACCAGCCGTTACCAGCTATTCCGGGACCTTCCCTGGGAAGGGCATAATCAACGGGTTTTCCGTGGCTCGATCGTCGAAGGGCCCCGGGAAGAAGAGCCAGTACTTCCGGAGTCAAAACCAAAAAGCCGGCAACTGGAAACAATCGCTAAGCCTATACTAAAACAGGAATTCCCTTCCCAATTCCAGCGGCTGGAGCTGCTAGAGTATGGCCTGCAAGTTAGGCGTCCTAACAGTCCCTTTGACCACTATACTAATAACATTGATTACCCTCAATTTGAGCAGCTCAGCCGGGAGGCAGTACGCCGTGCTCAAGCTCTCGGGCAGAAGGTAGCAGCATGGGGAATAGCAAGGGAAGAAGCGGGGGAAGAGAAAGGCGCCTCCTCTTATTTTGGCTGCCTGCGGCAGGTGAACGACCATTTGCTTTCTATTTCCTATAAAGAATGGGGATCTAAAAGTGATTCTGACAGAGATTTAGAGCTAAGAATATTGGGGCTAGAACCGGGGCCAGGACCTACCGGGGAAGAGCTCATCCAGGCCCTGAACCTGCAGGAGCTAGGCCAGGTAATCAAAGACAAAGATCCACGGAAAAGGGGATTATACCTCTGCAACAGCCTGAGACAGGGCTTAGCCTATAATTTTTCTTTAGAACAGTTTATCCGGGAACTTCTAAATGATGAAGAGGGAGAACCGAGACTTAGTGATTGGGAAACATTCTCTAGTGAGATGATCAATAGTTTTTTAGGGGATTTTGATAATGTTATTTTGTAGA
>JBBSWG010000057.1:3369-5376 GCA_038046425.1 Nanobdellota archaeon | reverse complement strand
TCACCCGCCAGGGCTTTTCCTACGATCTGCCGCCGGAAGAAGTTAACCTGGAAGCGTTAGAGGAGGAGGAAAGGATTATTCTCTAGAAAGGTTTAATATCTTCTAGTTTTTTCCCCGATTTATGAACAAGTTTTTTACCGTACCTAAAGTCCTTTCCCTTCTTCAACCCCATCACCACCCCACCATGCTGGAACAGCTTAAAGAGTATACACCATTTCAACTGCTCGTCGCTACTTTGCTCAGCTCTCGCACTAAAGATACCACCACGATTCCCCTCGTGAAAATGCTCTTTGCCCAATACCCTACGCCCCAGCATTTCCTGAACGCAGAGGTAAAACAACTGGAGAAAGCACTTTATGGTGTAGGATTTTATCGGGTTAAGGCCCGGCAGGTCCAAAAACTAAGCCAAATCATCCTGAAAAAATATCATGGACAGGTCCCGAACACTTTTGAAGGATTAACCTCTTTGCCCGGCGTAGGCAGAAAGACCGCTAACTGCCTTTTAAATTATGCTTTTCAGCAGCCGGCGATAGCCGTTGATGTCCATGTTCATCGTATCACTAACCGTCTGGGCTGGGTTAAGACTAAAAATCCGGAAGAGACCGAAACGGCACTTGAAAAGATCGTTCCTCGACAGCTCTGGAGCAGGATTAATATGCTGTTGGTGGATCACGGACAGAGAATCTGCCGGCCGAGAAAGCCACGATGTGCGATTTGTCCGGTACGAAACTATTGTCAGTTTGGAAAAAAGTTGTTAGCAGGAAAGTAGATTGATTGCCCTCGAAGCACCTCGATTCTGCCCTAAACCTTTTTAAACCTCCCCTTATCTGCGACCCCTGCTCATGGAACCATTACCTTCACTCCAACCTTCCATTGCTCAGAGAACTTATCGCCTCACTGAAAAGATTGGCGAAGGCGAATATGGAAGAGTCTATAAAGCCTATACTAATGACTTTGCTGATCCCGCCCATCCCTGGGCCCTTAAATTATTTAAGAGTGCTAAAACCTTTCGCCGAGCCTTAAAGAATGAATACCAATTCCTGGGTAAATGCCTGCATCATCCGCACATCGTCGATTACTTTGATCGCAGTGAAGATTCCCGCAGTCCGTACCTAGTGATGGAATACGTGCCGGAAACACTTTTTTCCCTGGTACGAAAAAATAAGGCCAATCAAGAGGTGCTTCACAACTATCTGATACAGATACCTCAACTGCTTGATGTTTTTCGGCAAGAGAAAATTGCCCACTGTGATCTTAAGGCTTCTAATCTAGGCTATAAAGAAGCACAGCTCAAGGCGTTAGATTTTGGCTTAGCCCTGCCGCTTGAACATTCTTTTATGCGCCCGGTGAGTAATGTTCCCCGCTACTGCCCGCCGGAATTGCGCATCTGGGGAATGGTCACGCCAACCTGTGACACCTATACGGCAGGAAAAGTGTTAGAATTCCTGCTGTTAGGACATTACCCTCAGACCACCAGGCAGGCTATTGAAAACATCGAACTGTGTTACGATCTGGAATTGCCTAATTCTTTCAGGAATTTATTGCAGCGGATGACTGATGAGGATCATGCTCGCCGGCCCAAGCCAAAGCGACTGGAACAGCTGATCGGGAAAGCGTTGCGGGACACAGAAAACACTGCTTTGTTCCAGCCACAGGAATATGTGTTGTGGTCTCCTTCTCGGGAGAGAGAGTTATCTTCTCCCCAGACTGCTTTTGCTTTAAGTCCGTCGTAAAATCCTTCCTAACTTTACCATCGCCACTCCTAACCACGCCCCATTCAACACCACAAACGGCCAGCCTTTGATCGAGATGCCGTAATATAGCAACAAGCCCGCCCCCAGGATATTCAGTAGGTTATAGCTGATGGTGTCCTGATTGAAACTGGGAACAAATTCTTCGAGAATAAAAGCGAGCAGAATGCAGGCCATGCCAAATATGCCGAATAAGAGTGCCATTAGTCCCTTCCCTTTTATTAATTTAGTAAAGTCTGCCCGCCAGGCCAAGAGG
>JBBSWG010000057.1:0-3269 GCA_038046425.1 Nanobdellota archaeon | reverse complement strand
GAGGCTCACTGCCGGCGGGCAGATTTTATAGCCGCTTTCCTTTTTCCATGTCTAATCCTTTCTCGTTCCCATTTTTCCCTTACTGGATCTCGTCAACATGATAAACTCTTTTCCGATCTCCCGCACCACGCTTTTCTGCCGCTCTGCTGTCCGCTGCAGCTCTAGCAGATGCTGCCGGTGCGGCAAATCAGCATAGAGCAAAGTGCCTTCTAATGGCAGCCGTTCTTCCAGGAAAGTGTTGATCTGAGCATAGTCTCGAGCAAGAAGAGAAACATTCTGTTCCAGCTGCTGCACCTCAGCGATGGTCTGTTTGATACTCAAAAACGAATCTTTAAGCAGCAATTGGATAAGCTGCTGGCCGCGCGTAGCATTACCCTGCAGCAGGCTTAATTTTAATTCGAGCAGATAACGGGCTTGCTGCTGCAACTTTTCTTGGATCAAGCGGCCCTCCCGCAGGGAAGCAAACAGGCCGTTCGTCCTGCTCAGCTGCTTTCGTAATTCCTGTTGCCTTTCCCGATCCAGATAGGCTAGCAAAGGAGAATTTTTGGCGTGCAACGGCTTCACCCAGGCTAGCTGCAGCTGCCGGAGCTGCTCCTGGAGATTCGGCAGCGACTGTACCTCATTTTTCAGGCGACGGAGATCCATGGAACTTCAAAGATAGAACTGCAGAAACCTTTATAAACACTCCGTTTACCGCTGGGAGTATCATGTTTTACCGCGTCAAAGTCAAAGATTACATCCGGGTACCGCCGGCGATGTTCACCCTGAGTAAGAAGGAATCTGTGCTTAAGAACGTAAAAGCCAGCTATGATGGCTACATCTCCAAGGAACTGGGCTTTGTCATTAATGTGATTGAAGTAGGAGCAATCAAAGAAGGGGTTATCGTTCCCGGCGATGGCGCGGCGTTTTATGAAACCGAATTTGAGTTGCTGACGTTTAAGCCGGAAATGAATGAGCTGGTATTCGGGAAAATTCGCGATATCACTGACTTTGGCGCGTTCATGGATTTAGGCGGAGCGGAAGGCATGCTGCACATCTCGCAGAGTATGGACGATTACGTAACTTTCAGCAAGGATAAAGTCCTACAGGGCCGAAAAACTGGCCAGACAGTAAAAGTCAATGATAAATGCAAGGCCCGGATCATCGCCGTCAGCTATAAAGACTTAAACAATCCCAAGATCGGCCTGAGCATGCGGCAGGAAGGTCTCGGCAAATTAGAATGGCTAGAGCCGCCGGTGGCAAAGGAGACGGCGAAAGAAGCAGCCAAAGAAACGTGAAACTCCCGCACCCCTCACGGGATGGTTTTGAGGCGAGGTTGAGATTGGCGTATTTCACCCCGATGAGTACGGGTGATTCAAAACCATGAGCAAACGCAAAGCCTGTAAACAATGTAAGCTCTTCGTAGAGGGGTCAAAATGCCCCGCCTGTGGCTTTGAGAGCTTTAGCGATGCCTGGCAGGGCCGCCTCTACATCAATGATGTCGAGCGTTCCCAGATCGCCCGCAACGTCAACATCAAAGTAAAAGGCGAATATGCTATCAAAGTGCGGTGAGGATAAACAGCATGAACCTGACTATCGGACAACGAAAAGTGAATCCCCTGCTGGAGCGGGAGGAAATTCAAGGTAACATTGCTTTTGTGGGATCGACACCTAGCAATACCCAGGTCCTGGAGCAGCTGGCAAAAGAATTGCATACGGATTCCGGCCTGGTACAGCTGCGCCAGATCAAAACCATCTTTGGCCGGCAACAAGCCACTTTTTCCGCGATCGCTTATAAGAGCAAGGAAGCCCAAGATAAATTTTTTGTAGTTCCCAGCCATCAGAAGAAGAAAGAGAAAGGGGAAAAGAAGCCCGCTGAGCCCCCGCAAAAGAAGAAGTAAGATCAACAAAATAAACCAGCCAACAAGAGGTAAATCACTATCCCATGGCCGAACCGGAAAAAGCGGAGAAGAAAGCAGAAAAGAAAACGGAGAAGAAGCCTGCCGCTAAAGGCGGAGCGGGCAAAGCTAAGAAGAAAGACCGGTGGCTGAGCTCTCTTTATCTTATTTCTGGTGAGAAGATTCAGCGCCAGAATAAATCCTGCCCTAAATGTGGTGCTGGTGTGTTCATGGCGCGGCATAAAGACCGGGCGGTGTGCGGAAAGTGCCGCTATGCAGAGTTTGGAAAGAAGTGAAATTTTCTCCGTAACCTTTATATATACATTGCCTACAATGTATGCATGGGCACCTTATCCGTACGCCTTCCCGAACAGATGGAACAGGAGCTGCACCAGTTTGTCAAGGATGAACGGCTGGAACAGCCTTCCGAAGCAGCCCGTAAATTATTAAGCATCGGCTTAGAGGCCTGGAGGCAGGAAAAAGCGTTGAAACTTCTCCATGAAGGTAAAGTGACCTTTACCAAAGCGGCAAAAATAGCGGAGTTATCCCTATGGGATTTTGCTGCTCTCGTTAGAGAGCAGAAAACGATCTGGGTGAAAGACAAGGTCATTCAGGAAGATATTATGCAGGCCGGGCCATGAAAGAGATTTATATCCATGAAAGAGATCTATATCTTTGATTCTACACTTTTAATCTACCTGGGAAAGGTGCGCCTGCTGGAAAAGATAAAAGGGCTATCAGCTCGTAACCTTATCCCCGCATCGGTGTATGAAGAAGTCGTGGAAAAAGGAAAGAAACTGGGGGAAGCAGATGCGTTCTATGTCCAAAAGTTAGTAGAAGAACGTATTTTTGAAGTGCACCTGGCGCCAAAGAGAAACTATCCTTTCCTGGAGAATACGGCGCTGGACCAGGCGGATAAAGATGTGCTCACGATTGCCCAAGAGTTTGGTGCTCGGGCAATTATGGATGATGAGAATGCCCGGACGGTAGCTGAGATCGTGGGAATTCCAAAAGGAGGCTCGCTCTTTCTTATCTTTACTTTGGTCCGGAGAAAGATGATTACTGCTCAAGAAGCAAGAAAATCAATCGAGGCGATGATTGAGGCTGGATGGTATTGCTCCATTGCCCAGTATGCCTTTATTGTAAAAGAGCTGGGACGAACAACGCCGCCGCCCAGGCCAAGAGGCGAGGCGAGAACTGGTGTCTCGTAAGAGGGTATGGTAGGTGCTCCACCGTCAAGCTGGAAGCGAACATTCAGCGAATACTGAAGTGCTTGGAGCACTCGCCGAGCGGCCCAGGCGGCGTTGTTCGAATGCTGCCGGCCCGCCGGTGGGTCTCGCCGCCGCCTAATGTCCACCTGGCAGCATATTGGCTGTAGTAATCTAAAGCGGC
>JBBSWG010000056.1:0-42603 GCA_038046425.1 Nanobdellota archaeon | reverse complement strand
CCACCTATCTGACCACTTTTTCTGACCACCCAACCACTACCCAATACCCTGCCTTTGCTGAACCAACCCTCTTTATAATCCTTTTTTTCTTCAATTTCGCGATGTTATTCTCTACTGCCGTCGTGCTTATACCTACTTTCTCGGCAATTCTAGGGATAGAAATAGACTTATCCTGTCGCAGGAGTTCAACTATCCTTTTCTAGTTTTCACCCAACTTCGACCTCTTTTAACAGGAATTCCAGCTCTTTTTTATTCATAATCAAAGAAAAATCACTTTCTCTTATGTTAGTGCTGGTTCCTGCGTCATCTCCGCTCCTCGACTGCGGTCTGCGGTGCTCAGGGACGCTACGCTTCTCCCTTCGCTTCGTTCCGTTCGGAGAGTTTAGCAGCGCAGACCGTCCCCCCTTTCCAAATTAATCCCCTGCTAAACATAAAAAATAACCCTCCATTATTCAGAACAGCTTCTTTACCGTTTTAGCGCCTTCCAAGTAATCTTCAATCTCTAGTTTGCTTTCCACCCCTAAAGAGGCAAGTAGATCAATCATCTCGGAAAGAGAGAGGTGCGCCAGTTCCGCCGCTTTTTCTATTGATATCTTTCCCTTTTTGTATTCAAGAACAGCAAAGTAAATTCCTCCCAGTTCCACCAGCTCCCGAATAGCAGTACTTTTATCGCTATTCTTCCACGAAGCTACCTCTTCAATGAGCGTAAGATCTTCTTTTGGTAATCGTAGAGATATCACGGTTTGCATGGTGCTCATAGTAAATCCTCTTTGATTTTTTCCATGATTTTGACGGAATATCGTCCATAAAGCTGAAGTTTTTTCACTACTACTTCCGCTTCCTGTTTCTGGATAATCTTTCTCCGATAGAGTTCAACCACTATATTCGGTACGGTGACAAACTCTATTCCTAAGATCTTACACGTGCTTATAGCTTTCTTATCGTCAGTTATGAGTACTGCTTTATTTTGGAGGCAAAGGGCAATTGCCTCTGCCTCTCCGAGCCCGAGGTTGAAATCGTGCTTCAATTTATTGCTAAGTATGTGGTCGCTTAATTGATGGATCAGTATCCTCTCGTCTTTAACTCTCTCTTTAATCAGGAAAGCATCATCGGCCCGCTTTGCTTTTACTCCTTCCTCGTATACCGCTGACGGAATGACGGGGCTCTCTTTTAACTGGGCGAGGAAAAGATCCAATAGACCAGTCTTAGCCAGCAGGATGAGTGATGAGCTATCCAACACAACCATGTAGTTCTTTGTAATACTAACGTAGTATATAAACTTTTCGGTGAGCCAGAAGCGGTTTTAAGGGCTAATTTTCTAGCAGTAAATTACTTAATAGTAGTAAAAATAGAAAAATTTATAAATTGGCCCGGTATTTTGTTGTATATAGAACGTATACACTTAAATTTAAACTCTAAAACAGGATAAACTCAGTTCGTCTCTCACCACCAACCACTATGAAACCATACCTTTCCATCCCCACTCTCGCCACCGCCCTCTACTTTGCCACCTCTTCTCTCGCTGAAGCCCGCGATTATAAGGTTAAGCCTAACGACACCTTAGAGCATATCGGCCATAAAACTGGCTCAACCGTAGATGACTTGTTAAGCTGTAATCCCGGCATCAAACCATTAAAGCTGCAGGTGGGGCAGAAAGTTCATCTTTCCAGAACCTATACCGTTAAACAAGACGACTCCCTCTGGGACATCGCTCAACGGGAAGGGACGACCATAGCAGAAATTGCTGCCTACAATCGGATTAAAGATATAGGTACCATTCATCCCAATACGGTCTTAGAGCTGCCTTGTCGGAAACCACGCGCTAAGTCCACCAGCCAGGTCCAAGTAGAAGATCATGAGGAACAGTATACACCCAGCACACCAGGAAAGAGAAGAAAGAAGAATAAGCCAATTAAAGCTAAAACCGTGCGTTTCCCCAGCGGATTGAAACTGGAAGTGGTAACTGATCCTAACCTGATCGGCCCGGGAAAAGAATTCTATGATCCCAACCAGTCCGGAAATCCTCTGTTACGCGTTCCCCGGGCGGCGCTTGATGATCGGGTCTCTCGCTATTTCACCCTGGCGGAATTTGCCCATATCGGCACGCCTTCTTTAGCGCGGAAAGAATATATGCAGACTTATGCTGGGGACCGTTATAATACTTATATCCGTCTGGACTTGGCCCTCCTGCAAAAATTAGACCAGTTACGAAAGCAAGCTGGACGGTCGCTATTCATCCAGTCAGGCTATCGCTCCTATGGCTACAATGACCGTCTCTATCGGCGCGTCTATGGTCGTCACCCCACGATCAGCCGGCATTCTTCTGGTGATGGCGTAGATGTGGACATCTCGCCGATGAAAATAAAACAGCGGCGAACTTTTGATCAACGAGTGGAAAAGCTGTTCCGGAATGGGGGTATAGGCCGGGCTAACGGCTTTGCCCACGTTGATGACCGGGGAAGAAAGGCCAGGTGGAGGTATTGAGAGAGAAAAGATTATACTTTTATTGCACCATCTTGCTCAAACTTCATCATCGTATCCTTCTCGTGTTCGCCAAGATGTCGGTGATTTTCATCGTAGAAAGGAAAGTATAAGCACGATTATGGCAAGGACAATAATAACAATCATCAAAGCTGCAGCCCAATTTTTTTTAAAATCCATATACTCTGTAAAGAGAGGTACTTTATAAACCTTCTTCCACACATTTTAAAAACAGCCGGCTTAATCAGCAGGCCCATGGCTGTAAATCAGTTCACCGCTACTCTGCAGGAAAAGAAGTATTTAACGGAAGAAGTGATGTTCCTCTCTTTTGCTATTCCGGAGGCAATTACGTTTACCGCCGGCCAATATGTGATCATCGACCTGCTGCGGGATGGGGCACGAAGGCTAAAATCCTATTCAATTCTTAATTCCCCTTCGGAACGGGGAAAAGTTGATCTCTGCGTGATGATTATCCCGGGCGGCTTTGCCTCAGAAATGTTTAAAATCATGCAGCCGGGAGAAACTTTTACTTTCCGCGGCCCGCTGGGACATTTTATCTTTGCTGAGGAAAGCAAGAACAGCGAGCATTGGTTTGTCGGCGTAGGCACGGGCCTGACTCCATTATCGAGCATGATTCGGGAGAACCTTTCCAGATTTCCTCAGAAGAAATTTGTGTTGCTGTTTGGGGATAAGACTAGGAAAGACTTATTATTCCACGAGGAATTTCTAGCGCTGGAAGAGAAGCATTCTAATTTCCTTTACCTTCCCGTACTCAGCCGGGAAGCCTGGGGAGGAAAACGCGGGCATGTGCAGCTGCATCTACCGTCCCCAGCTCAAAACAAGACTTTTTATCTCTGCGGGCTGAAGGAGATTGTTTTAGAAACGCAGGAAGTGTTGAAGCAGAAAGGGGTGGCGCCGGAAAATATTAAAGTGGAGAGGTATACCTAATGGAAACTATCATCATCCTGGGTACAGGCATAGCAGGCCTAACGGCAGCTATCTATACGGCTCGCGCTAATCTTTCCCCGCTCCTTATCTCCGGCCCGGAAGATGGTGGACAGCTTACCTTGACAACAGAAGTAGAAAATTTTCCCGGCTTTCCTGAAGGGATTCTTGGACCAGAATTAATTGAAATCTGCAAGAAGCAGGCGGCTCGTTTTGGCGCAAAATTTAAAGTGGATATTGCTACGGAATTTAACCAGATAAAAAATGGATTTGAATTGGCGTTGATGAGCGGAGAAAAAATCCAGACCAAAGCATTAATTGTGGCGACGGGGGCGAGCGCACGATGGTTGGGAATTCCGTCAGAAGAGAAGTATAAAGGGAGGGGCGTTTCAACCTGCAGCACCTGTGACGGGGCGCTTTACAAAGGAAAAGAAGTTATGGTGATCGGCGGTGGCGACAGCGCCATGGAAGAATCATTATTTTTGACAAAATTTGCCACAAAGGTTACGGTGGTTCACCGTCGCGATTCCTTCCGCGCGAGCAAAATCATGCAGGAGCGCTTCTTTAAGAACCAGAAGTGTACTGTTATCTGGGATACGGCCGTCGAGGAAGTTATAGGTGATGGGAAAAAAGTAACGGGCGTTAAGCTCAAGGACAGCAAAACAGGAAAAATCACGGACCTTACCTGTGCCGGCGTCTTTTTAGCCATTGGTCATGTTCCGAACACCACGTTCCTGAAAGGAAAGCTGGCGATGGATGAAAATGGCTATCTTAAGGCCGATACATTCACCCGCACCAATATTCCCGGCGTATTTGCGGCCGGCGACGTGCAGGATAAACGGTTCAGGCAAGCAATCACGGCTGCCGGCTCGGGCTGCATGGCCGCGATGGAAGCAGAGAAGTGGCTGGCGGGAAAAGAAGATTAAGATCCTCTTTTTACAAAAGAAAAAAATAAAAAGAAAAGTTAATCGTTTAGTTCACATCCCTTAATCCGCCTTCCGTCAACTCAAATACTGTTTCCGCATCCGGTAAGTTCGGCGCATCCAATAATCGAGCTACCCTTGTCCCTTTCTTCCCCTTGCGGAGATAGATTCTAAAGGTTGAAGCATGGCCAACAACATGGCCACCAATAGCGGTCGTCGGGTCGCCAAAGAATTGGTCCGGCTTAGCCATGACTTGGTTGGTCACATAGACACAGATGTTCTGCGTTCCCGCTATCTTGGACAAGGCATGCATGTGCCGATTCAACTTTTGCTGCCGCTCGGCTAACGTTCCCCGGCCAATAAATTCTGCCCGAAAGTGCGATGTCAAGCTATCAACAACGATCAGACGGATCTTCCGTCCCTGCTCGCTGATCAGGCTTTCCACTTTCTCCGTTAAGAGCATCTGGTGGTCAGAATTATATGCTCGGGCCACCATAATCCGGTTCAGCAGATCTTCCGGATCCATGTTAGCAGCTATAGCCAGTTGCTGAATCCGTTCCGGACGGAAAGTGTTTTCCGTATCAATATAGACCGCATACGCTTCCGGATCTTCTTTTAAAGCATTGATGCAGAGTATGTGCCCGATCTGGGTCTTCCCGCAGCCAAACTCGCCAAAGCATTCGGTAATGCTGCCAGTTTCAAACCCGCCAGCCATCATCGTGTCAAAATTTTGGCTGCTCGTGCTGATTTTAAAGACGGCTCCCCGTCGTTTAAGAACTTCAATGCCCGTCTCAAAGCCCATTTTCATGCTGTCTCTCGCAGCGTTGATCATCTTACGGGCTATGGTTTCCGTAACGCCGGCAATTTCTACCAGCTCGCCAATCGTCGCGACGGCTACGGAAAGCAAGTCCTTATATCCGGCCTGCTCCAGCTTTTCAGCCGTTGCTGCTCCTACCCCTGGCAGATCCGAGATAGACATTTTCTGTACTTTTACCACTAATTTTGCTTCTACCATCTTAATACACCCCTTTATTATCCTGCTCACTGAGAACAAGATATTCATAGGCCCGTTGGGCGACCACGGCCATCTTCGGCAGGTCATTGACGCGCAGGCTGTTGGTAGTCTGCCATTTGCCCTCCTTATCCAGGTAACTGCGTTCGACGGCAACGGTTCGGTATTCCGTATCCTCTCCGGCCGCAGTTTTGCCCTTGTTGAGCCAGATCGTCGCGGAGACGGCACCAGCCCTAATTTTCTTTTCCGGGAGATTAGCTCCCGCAATGTTTCCTATTTTTTGTGTTTGCATTTCAAACACCTCTTTTATTCCTTTCGGTTTTTATTTCAGACCAGCTGCCGAAGCAGGCTGGCGAGGGTAACCATCAGTTTTGATGATTACAGTTTTATCTTAAGAACGAACTCATTTATATATCCTAGCCGAGGTTGTCCAGTGGGTGAGTGGCTTCAGAAAATGGCTTATAATTGGTTAAATGTAGAAAATTCTTTGATTTTATTGGTTTTGTAGGTTTGTCCAGTGGCTCCCACTTTTAAATTTTCACTATCTTCCTTCCCTCTTATTTCGGCAACTCCTGCCTTCCGGTTAAGGTGACGATATGCTCTTTCACCTCAATATTCAGCTCGACGAGATTATTGATCACAATGTCATTCCCCATCAAATAATACGAGATGTTACGCAAGTCCCGAATACGTACTTTCTCCACGTCCTTGATTTCTACTACTTTTACCGGCTCTCTGGCCTTTAAATGGGGATTGTTCTCATCAAACAGGCCGATAAAAGCGGACCAGTAGCCGTCACGATCCTTACCAGGCTTTCTGCTGAGTACCACGCTTTTGGCTTTGTACGAAGTCATGTTTCCCCCCTTGAGATTTGAAGATGCTCTGGTATTGGTGCTCTCCTCGCTTCCCGTGAAGCGCCACCAGCATCTTCAAAACTCTGGCTTTATTTTCCGCAGGCACTGCGTCCCTATCGAAAATCCCGGGGATTTTCGGAAGTCCACGGAAACGAAGTTTCCGGGGCACCAAAAAGCTTATGCTTTTTGTGTGTCCCGAAAAGCTTCGCTTTTCGATACCGTAGGGGGCAACCCCCCGCAACGCGCCGGCTTCTGAAACTCGTAGGAGTTTTGACCTTAGGATGCTGGTGGCGCTTCATAAAGCTGAATAATTTACCCTAAAGCGGAAGGTATATAAATATTTATTGTTTTTCTAAGGAGAAAGAGGCACAGAAATGGTTTTAGAACATATCTTCCCCGAAGACTGGCTGGAGAATAAAGGGAGATATGCATTTATTCTGGGGGTCGTGTACTCAATTATTGCCGTGATTATTTCTACTATCTTATTTCCCGGCGACCCTGCTTTAGTGGCCGTCGCCTTTACCTCCATGCTGCTATTGCCAGAGATGTACAAGATCTTTTCTATCGAAGAGCGCCAGGAAGCCGTCGAACAAAAAGTAAGCATGCGCAGCTTGTGGCGCGATGACATCGAAGTGGTGCGCATCTACATCTTCCTGTTCTTGGGCATCCTGCTGGTTTATTCCGTGGGAACGATGCTCCTGCCGTCAGTTCAGACCAACTCCTTGTTCCGGGAGCAGCTGGAAATTCGTTTCGGGCAGGGTTTTAGTGGGAATGCGATCGCCGGCCAGGCCACTTCTAGCAGTGCCGCCGCCACCAGTTTCTCCGGTGATCTCTTCTTCGACTTGCTCAGCAACAATTTCATGGTATTGGTAGCGTGTTTCATACTCGCCCTGCTGACCGGTGACGGAGCTATCTTTTTAATCACCTGGAATGCTTCTGTCTGGGGTGCGATCTTTGGCATCACCGCTAAGAATGCTGCTTTATTCGCGGGGAAGAATCCCTTTGCCCTTTTTGGTGTGATCATGCTCGTGGTCTTTCCCCACATGATTCTGGAAGCCATCTCGTATTTCTTAGCGGCCATTGCCGGCAGCGTCATCTCCAAGGACGTACTGCTGGAAGAGTTTGCCTCAGAGCGTTTCCTGGAGGTCTTTGGGTTCAACCTGTACTTGCTGCTGTTCGGACTGATTTTTCTCGTGCTTGGGGCCTTGGTGGAAACCTTTGTTTTGGATAACGTTCCTCTGTATCAGGAGATTATCCGCATGAGCCTGCAGGCTCTGGCCGTGTAAACCAACACCGAAAATTCTAGAGTAATCTTTTTAAACCATCCCCTGCTCACGCCCCTAATGCCTCGGTGGTGTAGATAACGTTACTTGGTAACGTTAACACTATCCGGACCGCAACAAACCTTCGATCGGTAGGGTTTGTCCAGGGACAAACTATCATACTGCCCTTTCGAGGCGGTGACCCGGGTTCGAAAATAAGGGGCCTAGCCCCTCATCAACCCCTATCGTGGGGGAAAAACGAAAATCCCGGCCGAGGCATTTTTTTCTTGACCAGGAATCCACCATGCCCGAAAAGCCAGTCATCGATGTCATGAACGATGGCCCCTATATCGTCAGGCAACTGTCTCATTTCACTAATTCTCATAACCAGCCACTGGAAACCAAGCCGGTAACAGCTCTCTGTCGCTGCGGTCATTCTAAGAGCAAGCCCTACTGTGACGGTACACATGGAAAAATCAGGTTTCATAGCGACAAGTTACCGGGAGCGACTCTTCAAGAGCGACATGATTTCCAAGGAAAAGAAGTAACTATTTCAGATAACGAAGGGGTTTGTGCTCACGCTGGCTTCTGTGACGGCCGCTCGCCGGAAGTATTCTGGACATTTGAGAATGGAAAAAGAGTTCCTCACCCAGATAAGGCGGCTGCGGAAAAGATCATTTCCACCATCAGGCTCTGTCCTTCCGGTGCTCTCCGCTATAAAATCAAACAGAAAATCTATGATGACTTTAGCCGTCAGCCGGGAATCAGGGTCTCCAAGGAGGGGCCTTATTATGTGGTTGGCGGGGTAGAATTGCGTGATGAAATAAATTCCCGGCCCGACTCTTTAGAACATTACACGCTCTGTCGCTGTGGAGCAAGTAAAAATAAGCCGTTCTGTGATGGCAGTCATGGGAAAATTAAGTTTAAGGATGAGAAGAATTAGATGAAAAACGAGCAGTGTTTAACTTTTTCTTTATTCACCGGCTCGCGGCTTACCAAGACTACTCCCTTTTTGACTCGTACTTCGTACCGTGGCAGGCAAAAGTTCTCTTTCCCCAGGAAACTTCCCGTCGTGATGTCATAGGTCCAGTAATGCCAGGGACATTCCACAACACCTTGGACTAATCGTCCCTGATCCAAAGGCCCTTTCTGGTGAGCACAAACACTGGAAAGAGCATAGATTTCCTTCCCTTGCCTAAACAGGGCGACGGGCTGCTGGTTCACGTACACTTTCTTTCCTTTTCCTTCGGGAAGATCATCCTGGCGAGCTACGCCAATAAAAGTTTTGTCCCCCTCGATAACTTGTTGATTAATCTCCCGTATCTCTCCATAAATCTGCTGATCTTTTCGCCAGCGGTACAGCCAACCGAGAGCATGGGATCCAAATATCAAGATCGGTGAGAACCAAAACAATCCCTTGATGATACTGTTCTGCAGCGTGAAAAAGCCTAACCAGGCGTGCAGCAGAATCGAGATATAAGCAACATAAATCAGTAGATGGAGCTGTTTCCAGCCGAAGACATAGGTAGCGAGGACTTTACGGATCAGGCTGTAAGGGGCCACGATGATCCAGAAGAGTAAAAATAATCCTAAAACGAACACGTGGGCGATGATCCCAGTTTCATTCTTATGGAGAGCGTATAAATACATGGCCAGCCCTACATAGAGTATCATCAGCAGCCCATGGACGATATTCCACCATCGTGTCGAGACACGTTTTTGTATTTCATCCCAGGAAGTCACGCCGAGCCAGAGAAAAATGAACAAAGCGGTAAAACCATAAACAGTGAAAATAGAGCCAAACGTGTCTCGTACTGAGTAATTAAAATAGCGGGAGAAGATTAAAGCAGCATGTAAGCTTCCCAGCAACAGTACCGCCACGCCTAAATGCCGGCGATAGAAGTAGAGTTTTCGTATGGCAGCGGAAAAGCGTGACCAGGGACCAATCAGCAGGACCGCGTGGAGTAATACAAAAGCGCTGAGAGAAGAAGTACGTACGATGAGCGTCAGTTGGTCAAGATCAGGGAAGAGCAATTTTGCCATTACCAACGTGAGCAGCAGCAGGCCTAACAGATACCGATCATACTGGGCTTCTTTCCCCGTTTCTTTCCGGGAATTAAAGAGCAGGAGGAGGAAGAGTACAAGAATGGCGGGAAAGAGATAGGTATGAACTGGAGGGAGCAGGAGTACGGCCAGAAGAAAAGTTAGGCTCAGCAGGAGGGTGCGGGGGATGAAAGGGAGATTCATCGTCTCTTTACCCCCTCTGTCCATACAGCAGCACCACCACCTTATTCCACCACAGCCTTAATTTCCCGCCCGGACCAGCCGCTTCTCCCCGGATAAGAATCATCTGCTGACTCGCATAGCTTTCCCCTTCCTGATCCTTCCAAGTCGTGGTTACCTGAAGCCAGTTAGAATGAGTTAAACGCTGACTATTGAGCTCCAACTGAAAAGAGTGGTCTTTCTCCAGCGCCTCCACTTCAATTTTATGCTGTTGAGCCAGCCCTTTAATCATGATGACCAGCTCCCGTGGTTCACTATACGATGCTTTTTCGGCCTTGATAGTGAGGGGTACACTCTCTCCAAGAATTACCGTTTCCGGATAATCTATCACTACCGTTACCCGCGGATCGTCCAGGACCTGATACTCCAACACCGACTTTTTTTCCACCAAACCATTCTCTGCGCTGACGATTACTTTATTCCAACCTACCGTGTCTGCTTTCAGGGTAATGGCGGCCGATTGTTCCTGATTAATGGGAAGGTCAACAAGGTCACACACGCCCTCCAGACAGAAGTTGAGGTCCTGTAAATTAGCATTGCCGGTATTCTTAACGATACAGCGCACTTTCGCCGGCTGATTCAGTTTGATCTGCCGGGGATAATCACAGCTAAAAGCGATTTTCCGCGAATAGGTTTTTTCTTCATCTTTCACCAGGAGATTTTCAATATCCGCCTGGGAATAATACTGTTTTCCGCTCTGAACGGTAAATTGGTCTGACACTGAAACATTCTTTTCCGAGTACATCAGAACGGGAAAGGTATAAATGAACTTTTCATCCAGGTTCGGCGGTACTTTGACCACCCAATAGGTTTCCCGCACTTCTTTGGGTGCCAGCAGCAGTGTCCGCTTATTTTTTCCGATAATCTCCAATTCCGCCGGGACAGCAACTTTCAATGTCGAGGCAGCATAGTAGTTGGCTTTATTCTTCAGGATGCCTTTGATGAGATTATAGCTACCAAATCCCGCTTCAGCGGTTAAGATCTCCTGCTCTAGCTGTACCTCTTCTTCTTCCGGCGGACCCTGCTGGACAACGCGGGCGGTAACCTCTAGTTTTTCCGTCTTTAAATCAACATCTTGAGCCACCCATTCAAACCTCGTCGCTGGTTCCTGGGGATCAAACCCGTCCCGCAGCTTGACGTGGGTGACATCGACGTAGCCGTACTCGCCAAAGGTAATATCAAAGCTCACCCAGCCAATGTCCGGGAAGTATACTTCCGCCCAGCCATGAGGCTGCCAGGGATAGTCAAAGAGATCGGACGTGGTATAGCTCACACCCGAGACAAAGCGCGCCGGTATTCCCAGGGAGCGAAGCATGGCCACAAATAACGAGGTCATTTCATCACAGACTCCACGCTTATTCTCCAGGACCCAGCTGGCTTTTTGGGAGGTTTCCGCCGTAAGAGTCGTTAAATCGTAATTCACGTTCTCGTCCACCCAGTTGGCAATTTTGAAGACGACTTTAAATAAATCGTCTTCTCCCTCGGCCAGTTTAGTGGCTTGGGCAATTATGGTCTGGTCATTAGAGTCAATCGTTGTGGTGGGTTGAAGATACTGCTCAAATCCCTGAATCTCAGCCGGAGAAAGCGGGAAGAAATTTTTTTGTGATACGGTAACCCGTTTATTCTGGGTGCGGACCTGAGCGGAATAGCCAAACTTCTTTCCTTCGATGGCTTGATCATTCCAAGCAAACGCAACCTTATTCTGTTGTCGCTGGCCCGTTGTTTCCATCGTCACGAGCTCTTGCCGGAAATCGATCTGGGGAAAGAGCAAGAGGTCCGCGGTGACTTCCTGCAGTTTGGCTGCTGGTTTCTCGGCAATTAAATCAAAGCTGCCCTGGACATTGAGTTCAAGCACCAGGGAATCGGCGAGGTAAAGCGGATCGGCATAGAGGATGGCTGCAAAGAGGAGGAACAAGGTACTCCAAATAATCTTCTTCATTCCGGGAATGGTGGAGAAAGATGTTATAAATCTTGTGCTGGCGGGTAATACTTCAACAATCTGAAGTAGGAAGCGAGGGCGGCCGCCAATGAGGCGGGCGAGCTGCACCAATTACGAGGCTTCGTCCGTCTGTTCCGCCGCTTCTTCGTTTCACGAACAGATTTGCTGCGGGAAAACAGCCAGCGGCGGCGAGCCCGCCGGCGCCGCCCTCGCTTCCTGGGAAGCGGAGGGCTGACAGGCCGCTCGGCGAGTGCTCCAATTACTTCAGGATTCGCTGAATATTCGCTTCCAGCTTGGCGGTGGAGCACCTACCACACCCTCTGACGAGACACCAGTTCTCGCCTCGCCATCTTGGCCAAGCCAGCCCTCCGCTTCAAGATAGTGAAGTATTACATTTTTTAGAAACATTTATAAACAATTATCAGAGCGGGACGCTAGTAATGAAAATCCCTAAAACTATCCGCCGCTACTGTAAATATTGCCGGAAGCATACCGACCAAAAAGTCGCCCAGACTAAAAAGCGGCAGCCCAGTTCACTGAGCCGAGGATCAAAGTATCGCGCCCGGTTGCGGGGAAAAGCCCGTGGTATTGGTAATTTAGGCCGTTATTCCAAGCCGGCTATCACTAAATGGAAACGCACCGGAGCAAAAGCAACGAAAAAGACCGATTGGCGATATACCTGCACCACCTGCAATAAGTCCACGGCCCAGCCCTATGGCATCCGAACAAAAAAAGTAGAGTTTGTGTAACCATATATTATCAAGAGATTATACCCGCGCCATGATCCCCCAACCTAAAAGCAAGTTCATCAAGGTCCGCTGTTCTAAATGCAAGAATGAGCAGATAATCTTTGGCAATGCCAGCACGTTAGTCCGCTGCTTAGTCTGTAATAAGGAACTTGCGTATCCTACTGGCGGCAAGGCTAAAATCTCTGCTCGGGTGTTAGAGGTGTTGGAATAAAACCTTACTCCCTGAGTAAAATCAGGCTCCACCAATAAAACCATGCTCCATCAGCGCCCTGGCTTCCCGGAAGAGGACGAAATTGTGCTCTGTAGAGTCACGGAAATCATTCCCAATTCTGTATTTGTTGAACTGGTAGAATATCGGCGGCAGGGCATGATCCATATCTCTGAAATTGCTCCCGGACGGATCAGGAATTTGCGGGAATATGTGGTGGTGGGCAAAGAAATTATCTGCAAGATTCTGCGTTTGGATCGGGAAAGGGGGCACATTGACCTCTCCCTTCGTCGTGTCAATTCGACCGAACGGCAGGCTAAATTAGACGAAACCAAGCAGGAGCTCAAGGCCGAGCAGCTCATTGCTAACCTGGCCAAGAAACTGAAACTGCCGGTGGGGGAGTTGTATAAAAAGCTGGCGGGCTCTTTACTGAAGAATTATTCCTCTCTGCATCTCTGTTTCCAGGAGCTGGTGGAGGGCCAGGCCGATCTGGAAAAATTGGGGTTGGAAAAAGCGGTCGCAGAGGAGCTTACCGCTGCGGTAATCGAAAAATTCCGGCCGGAGAAGATTGTGGTGAAAGGCGAAATCCGCCTGCAGACCTATGCTCCCACAGGGATAGAGAAGATTAAGGCGACGCTGGGAGAAATACAAAATATCTCTCCCGCCTTGGCCTTGTCGTATCTGGGGGCCGGACGCTATCGCCTGGCGCTGGAAGATGCTGATTACAAGCCCGCAGAGAAAAAGCTGGCTAAGGTGGAGGGAATCCTGGAGAAGTTCAACGATAAGATTTCTAAAGCTTCGTTCATCCGGGAAAAAGATTGAATAAGGATTATGGAAGATACATTTATGATGTACTTATAAAAATCATGGAACATATCTTTAAATGCGGTTCCTGTAGAACGTATACGCTGACGAAGGCCTGTCCACGCTGTGGGCAGGAAACGTTTCTCGCCCGCCCGCCGAAATTCTCACCAGAAGAAAAATATGGCGAGCTGCGGAGGAAGATTAAAAAAGAAGAGTGGAAAAAGAAGGGGTGGTATTAAGAGTGCTCTGCGGCTCATTCTTCGAGATCAAGAAAGTTTTGAGAATTCACTGCAGGTTCAGGTCCAGCAACGCTCCCGAGACACTGATACCTTTGGCAATACCTTCCAGGGAAAGAATGTCGGCCGCACTTCGATCGACAACTGTTTTACCGTTGAACAGATAAATCTTCACTTCATCCTGTTCTAATTCATAGGTAAGCTTATCGGCGACCGTTAACTGTCCGTTGCCATGGGGCAATTCTATGGTATCTAGCGTGATGTCTTCAAACCCTAAATAATCATACTGGAGGTCATCAAAGGCAATCTTAATCTCGCCTTTAGAGGACAAAGCAATATCATTCACTTCAATGCTTTTTGCCGTGCCGGCCACGGAAAAGCTCACTTTATCCAGGTCCAGCTGGCCATTGAAGCCTTTCATCCGCAGCGTCACCTGCTGCAGGTTATTTAGTTCCAGCCGGTCATTGTTGACCGTGATTTTCGTATTGAGGTTGTCAAACCGCACTTCTAAATCCTGCACTTTTGCCTCCTGGCGAACGGCCGGAATCTGGTCAAACAACACGCTGATATCTACCTCCCGGGTACTGCGCCGGGCACTCTTGCCAAACGTATGCTCAAGCGATTCCGTCTCCGTTGCCGTTTGCTCCTCTTTTTCTAAAGTATCGTTCTTCGCTACGCCCACGATCGCGGAGGTTAAGCTAAAATCCTTTGACTCGTTCCAATAGAGCAGGAAAATTATTCCCGCGACGACTAGGGTAGTCATAACAATGTAGAACCGTAAACTGTGTTGCTGTTGTTGCTCGTGGGGCATGCTGACCTCTTTGTACAGGCTTTATACCCGGGATGAGACGGGGCTCTTAATAAACTTTTTGGTTGGGGACGATATAAATTAAGGAGGTGAAAAGCAACGCTGCTACTCCTTAACGGACATCAACCCCCCCCGGCGGTTCTTTTCAATCAATTCTTCAATCAGTTCCAGGATGCGCTGAGGGTTATCGACATCCTTGATCTCAAATGAATTCTCGCCCGAGCCATGGATAAAGACCGTGCCAATGTTGAGCAGGCGCTGGATCCGGCCCTGCTTCAGGTTGATCTCCGGTACAAAGCCCAAGGGAATGAAATGGACATTCTTTGTCTGCTTCTTGATAAGGCCTTTGGTAATGATGACTTTCTGCTGGGTAATGGTGTAGGAAGAGAAGAGGCGGGCCACTTCCGCTGAAACTAAGGCGAGGACGGCGATGCCGATGACAACAGAGACAATACTTTTTGCGACCACTGTGCCCCGAGCAAAGAGAATCAAAAGCAAAATGATCAGGAAAGCGGCACAGGCATATTCGATGCTATAGGATTTCCTTGACCGACGCAAGACCAGCAGGACTTTTTCGTCTGCCATTCCTTGACGCTTTCCCTAAATGTTTATATATGTTGTGTTTGAGGGTGATTATTTGGATCGTGAAGCGAGGGCGGCTGCGAGCTCGCCGCTGACTTGCCAGAGCTCGCCTCTGGCTCGCTCACGTACCCGCCCTCGCTTCACCGATAGTTTCGACATTAGGGTGCTCTCCCCGCTTCCTAGCGCTGAATAATTACGTCGAGTGGTGAAACCATGCCTGAACTCCCCGAAGTAGAAACGATTGTCCGGCAGCTGCAGCGTTCAATCCAGGGGAAGACCATCAAAGCAGTAGAAATAAGAGACCGGAAAGTGGTGGATAAGACCATCCGGCAGGTCATTCCCAGTACCATCCAACGGATTTCCCGTCGGGGAAAGTATATTTTAATATATTTAGATAACAATCAGGGCCACCATAATGTCCTGCTGACCCATCTACGGATGAGCGGGCATTTCCAGTATCAAGAAAAGAAGTGGAAGCAGAAAGAGCAGCGGGAGCGGAAGGATCCCAACAAATACGTTGCCGCGACCTTTCATTTTCAGGATGGCACTACGCTCACGTTCAATGAAATCAGGCGATTTGGCCGGATGGTGGCAGTACCAGCAAGAATGATTCCCACCATGCTTTCTTCGTTAGGGCCAGAGCCGTTAGATTGTTCCTATTCTCAGTTTCACGAACTGCTGCAGAAGAAACGCCGGGCGAACATTAAAAGCACGCTGTTAGATCAACGGGTGCTGGTAGGCTTGGGCAACATCTATGCCCAGGAAGCGCTTTATCGTGCGGGAATAGCTCCGCAGCGCACCGTGGAAACGCTTACCGAGAGAGAAATCAAGAAACTGCATCAGTCCATCCAGTCTACTCTCAGTCTGGCGATTAAGCAGGGCGGGACAACCATTGAAAATTACACCAGTCTGGAGGGTTCGGGACGCTTTCAGCGGTTCCTGGCAGTGTATGGGAAAGAAAGATGTCCGCGGAAACATCCGACCGAAAAAGTGAAGATCGGAGGAAGGGGGACGTGGTGGTGTAAGAAGTGTCAGGGGTAAGAAATTTTGGGAGTAAAGAGTCAAGTAGGGGCTGGCCAGAAACAAAACAACTAAATGCTTACTCTTAAGTAATATTCATAACGAAAAGTTTATAAATTAGGCTAAGAACGGTCGGGTATGTCTCCCCCAGAACCGGATAGTGGCCGAAGACCAGATCCTGACCGGAAAGTTCATCCCGAGCAACAAGATGCTGGACAACCAGGCGATGCTTCTTCGAAGCCGTTAGCTTCCCCCGCTACGTTAGAGCAGCGAGTTGCTATAGCTCCGATTACACCCCTGATTTCTTATGCGGAACTGCCCGAGCTGGTGGCCCATGCTCATGCTCTCCAGCAGTTTGACCGGATGAGAGAAGATCAGGAGACCATTGCTGTGTTCTCCCGGCAGCTTCTTCCTTATCAGCAGGAGGAAGGTCTTACCACTGCCGAAGTATGTGAGATTGCTCAGGAGGTGGGGATTCCCCAACAATATATGGAACGGGCCCTGCAGTTCCGTTATCCCTCGAGAGAACAGCAAATAGAGGATCTCAATAGTCACGGGGCGATGCCCTCTGGGGAGTTGCTGGTGCAGGCGTATTGGGAAAGTATACGAAAAGCACTTTATTCTTCTCTTCCCCAGGATTCCTGGCTCGAAAAACCAAGTGACGACTTATTGAACCATATTTATTACTATCAAATTTTACAACGAAACACAAAAAGAAAATTTCTGGGTTGGGAATGGACGGCAAAGAAAAAAGAGAAAAAGTTGATAGCGAAACTCTACATTCCTGACGGTGATGGGTGGTTTAGTGTAGAATTAAAAGTATATCACCCGCTCTTTCTCCGTTCCTGTGGTGAAGCCATTCTAAACTTAAACCGACGATTGGAAAAGTATTTACACAAATATACCGTGATAACCCATTACGAGGTTAAATAGAAAATTTTGCTTCGCAAAATTTTCTGGTGTCAGGGCAGGAGATCCAGCTATTTTTCCAATTTTTCGTAACCTTTATTTTAACCTAACTATCTTTCCCACTTCCCCCACCTTCCCAAAACAGAATACGTCCTCTTTTCCCACCACATACACTTCAAAATCTGCAATCTTTTCCAGGAACGGACTCAACAGCTTCTCCTTTAACACATCCGTCCCTTCCAACAGCGGGTTAAAGCTGGGCACGGCAATCAGCTCTTTCGCTGCCTTTCCTTCCCGTTTTCCGGCTTTTTCTCTAGTTTTCCCCTCCGGCATTTTCCACGTTCCCTTCAGGAAACATTTATACTTCTCGCGCTTGCTGCCTTTTTTTAGGGTGATGGCCGGATGCTCATGGCCGATAATGAGACGTTTTATCCCGGTTCGGGACGTCGTGTCGACTATTTCATCACCATGGATAATAAGAATATCGCTCACCGTATATTCTGTTACCACCTGAATTCCTCGTTTCTCGGCAATAAATCTTAAAAGCGGATCATGATTGCCCCGGAGAATAACGATATTCTCGCAAAATCCAGCCACAAAATCCAGGAAAGCTAACACTTCTTTCCATTCCTGCTTTAAGACCGTCCCAAATTCATGCTTTAGGTCGCCGTTGATGATAACCGTGGTGGGATTTTCAGGGGCTATTTTTTCTAAAATAGACTCCAACTCTTTGATGATCTCCGACAGCTGGAATTTCGGCACTAAGATTCCTTTCCGCTGCCAGGCTTCTTCATAGCCAAGATGAAGGTCGTTGATGATCAGGATTTTTTTCTGGGTGAGCCATAAGGCGGTGTGGATGATTTCGAGGCCAGGGCTGATTTCCATTTTGCTGATTATGCCCTCGAAATCTTTATAAACAATTTGGTGAATGAAGAGAATAAGCCCCGGTGGCTTAGCCCGGTTAGAGCAATTTTAATTGCGACTAAAGCGGATGGCTGTTAACCATCAGGTCACCAGAGGTTCTTAGAGAGGCCCTCTGAGAGCGGTGAATTCAAATCTGGTCCGGGGCGTTGGGGGTTACGAAAGTAACCTCTCATTTTTTTCTTAAGAGCAGCGAACAAGATTCATTGGCCTACAGAGAATCATTCCCCAACCCTACTTCATACACTTGCTCCGCCACTTTCTTCATCAGCTCTTCCTGTCCTGCTGCCCCATTCTTAAACAATAACTCACCATAACCATGGACCACAATCTCCAGTCCCTGTTCTTGAATAACGAGCAAAATCGGCGTCGCCAGCACCACCACAAAATGCTGCTTAATCTTGTCCAGATTTAACTTTCGTGACGAGGGCAGTTGAGCGGAGTAACCAGCTTTCGTCTTGCATCTCTCTAGGATGAATGAAAGAGTCATGAAGAAAAATGTTTTACTTTAACGCTTTCCCAATCTCCTCGTCACTCAACTTAGTCCAGCGCTTCTCTTTCATCTCAATAAAGGCCACATCCACCCGCTCGACGTTAAAATCCTGCTTCAAAAACTCTTTTATCGCCTGCAATCCCAGCTTGATGCCCTCATCGACCGTCATGCTCGAACGATACCGCTTCTGCAAAACAGCGTCCACTTCCGCCTCGCCCTCGCCAATAACCGCTGCCCGATACTGGAAATATAAGCCGTAGGGTTCCGTCAGGAACAGTTTTACGGAACCATCCTCTTCTACCCCTCCTACGAGCAGGGAAACGCCAAACGGCCGCAAACCAGCAGACTGAGTACAAATCTGCTTTAAGTCACATATTTCTTTGACAATGCTGAGCACATCAATCTTTGATTCAAAAGTTACGTAATGTTGTTGAGCCCGTAATTGAGAGCGATCGACCAGTACGCGGGCGTCGGAAATAATGCCGGCAGCAGCTACGCCGATATGATCATCTACTTTAAACATCTTTTCGATCGCTTCCGGGACG
Source organism: Nanobdellota archaeon (assembly GCA_038046425.1). GTDB lineage: Archaea > Nanobdellota > Nanobdellia > Woesearchaeales > GW2011-AR9 > JAHFRS01. The sequence continues at coordinate 23,629 of JBBSWG010000056.1, read as the reverse complement.
ATCAATTTGGAATTGATGCGCTTATCCGACACGAACACCACGCCGTCCTTGCAGGCAATCGCTAACGCGGTCGAACCTTGCTTAACCGTCTTTTTTGCATATTCTACTTGCAGCAGCCGGCCGTCCGGCGCAAACATAGTAATAGAACGATCATAACCCATCTTATCAATCATCTGTTTGTTCATCGTCATGGTTCAACACCTCATTTCAGCAGAGTATAATCAGCGCTTTATGGTCAATCGCTCATAAATAGGCACTCGCCTGCTTCAGCGTTCCGGACGTGCTGATTGAGCGCAGAATTATCGGGGTGTTTTTAATCCTTTTGCTTAGCAGCAGGGCCGCTTTCAGTTCATCCACGGCCAGGTGGCTTACTTTGATGATCAACCGTTGGGTGGAGTGGTTCCATTTTTCTTTGATGATTTGCGGAGCAGCTTTCGTCATTCCCAGGATCCCCCAGAACGATTGGAAGGCCTGCTCGAGAGCTTCACGGAGCTCGGGAAAAGAAAATTTTTGTTCGGTAATTACTTCGACGACCACATAACGCTTTCGCTCCCGCAGGGATGGTAGAAGTTTCATTGTTCAACGCGAATTATTTAAAGCTTTACTCTTCAACAAACTCTTCCACATCAACGCCACCATCTTCCTCTCCGCCTTCTTCTCCTTCCGCTGACGGTTGCCCTTCCTGCTCCCCGGGTTCCCGGGCAAAGGCGGCGGGATCGTTAGTAAAGATCGTTTTCTCTTCCGACTTTTGCATAACCTCAATCTTACCGAATTTGCCGGTGGAGAGCTGCTTCTCGCCTTTAAATTCTGAGCACCAGCAGTTATCGAGCTTAAGAGTATCACCCACATTGACTTTCTCGATATCCTCATTCCAGAGCGTCAGCAGGATTTCCCCGCTGGCATCCTGAATACGGACGCTACAGACTTTTCCCTTCTTGCCGAATTTGCTGAAGGTACGGGGCTCCTCTTTATGGACAACTTCAGCCACGACCTCGATTTTGCCCTGGTTGGGCTGGCAGTCTTTGATTTCCATGGTAAAAAGGATTACCGGGGGCTTCTTTTATATAGTTTTCGCTGTACGGGCAGCTAGAAGCATTTACAAGCGAAGGTTTATATTACCCTGCTTCATTTGCTGGCCGCATGAAATATATCTATACTTCCCTTATCGGCTCATTCGTCTTTGACAACCAGTTCCAGGTGGTAGAGAAGATTCTCTTTTCCCCCCCAGAGGAATATGCCACGAGAGAGACGAAAGACAAAACGAGCCAAAAACTACGGCAACGCCATCCCGGCCTGCGTGACCTGCCACCAGAAAAAATAGCCTCCGCGCTGGCCGCGCTCAAAAATTCATCGTATTACCCTTCTTTCTACCGGCAGAATCTCGCCCTAACTAAACAGAAAATCAAAGCCTCCGTCACTAAAGACCAGCTCTTGATTCAGGCCATCGCCAACGTTCAGGAGCTGGATAAGACGGCTAATCTGCTAGCCAGACGTCTGCGGGAATGGTATGGCTGGTATTACCCGGAACTCGCTGAGAGAGTGCACGACCACGAAAAATTTGCCGAATTGGCCTCTACGAAAACCCGCGAGCAATTGATGAAAGATTATCAGGAAAAGGGAACTATGGGGGCAGGATTAAAGAAAGAGGATATTGAGGAAATGACCGCTTTAGCTAAAGAGCTGGTTAACTTATACCAGCTGCGCCATAAGCATGAGCAGTATCTGGAAGAGGTCATGCAGCAGAACTGTCCTAATCTTCTGGAGTTGGCGGGGGCAACCATTGGTGCCAAGCTGCTGGAACTGGCCAAAGGATTAAAGAATCTGGCTCTTCTTCCGGCCTCAACCATTCAGCTGCTGGGAGCGGAGAAGGCCTTATTTCGACATATCACTTCCGGAGCCCGCTCGCCTAAATACGGCCTTCTTTACCAGCATCCCTTAGTACAAAAAGTCAAAGCCAGTGAACGGGGAAAAGCGGCGAGAAGGCTGGCCGATAAATTGTCGTTGTGCTCTCGACTCGATTATTTTAAAGGGGAGTTTAAGGCCAGAGAGTATAAAAAAGAGCTGGAAGAGAAATTGAAGGAATAAACATCGTACCATGTCTAAACTAATCCCCCACAAGATATTTGAAGTGTACAGTGATGGCTATCGGCTCTACACCCAAAGCCTGTTGCCGGGAAAGATGCCTTTTGCCGAGAACATTCTCCGGCAGGGCGGGGTTGAATACCGCGAATTTGAGCCCACGAGGAGCAAGCTGGCGGCCACGATTACGAAAGGCTGTACCAATGTGTTCATCCGTAAAGGTGATGTGATTCTCTATCTTGGCAGCAGTCATGGCTATACCGTAAGCTTTGTCAGCGACATAGTGGGCCAAGAAGGGCTTATTTTTGCTCTTGATCCGGCTCCCCGGGTGATGCGTGATCTGGTCTTTTTAGCTGAAGAGCGCAAGAACATCGTGCCTATTCTTGCTGATGCCAACCATCCGGAAGAGTACACCGATAAGATCTGTCTCGCGGACATCGTCTACCAGGACGTCGCTCAGCGGAATCAGGCTGATATCTTTATCCGCAACTGCCAGCTCTTCCTGAAGAAAGGGGGCTATGGCCTGCTGGCCGTAAAAGCCAGAAGTATTGATGTCACGAAGAAGCCAAAAGTGATTTTTGAAGAAGTGCGGAGGATGCTGGAGAAACTGTTTACGGTGATTGATTACCGGATCCTAGAGCCGTATCAGAAAGATCATTGCCTGATTATTGTGAAGAAGCCGTGAGGTATATATAACTGCGCAACTTGCTGCTGTTAATTACTTTGTTAATTACTCTGTTAATTACTGTGTTAATTGTCCCCCCTCTCTCCGCGCTGGAGAATTTTGCTTTGCAAAATTCTCCACTTTGATAATATTTACCGGACAGCAATCCGCTGCTTCCTGGTTTGCCGCACGCTCTTCTTCCGTGCTGATGGACCGTTCCCAATGGCTGTTCACCGGTACCGAACTCTTTAAATGCGCCAAGCCCCGTTCATCCATCTCCCAAAATTCGGGCTGGATCGCCGCACAAGCGCCGCAGCTGATGCAGTCCTGCTTATGGTGGATGATTTTAAATGGTGTCATGATCTCGCCTTGGCCAAGCTGGCTAAATAATTACGGGAATAATGATTATTTATAAATTTTTAGAACTGAAATCACAAACTATCTAAACGTTTATAAATGGCTCTTGGTTTCAGCTTTCGGTGAAAAACCACATTCAACCGGAACTGAACCTGGCCTTAGTCGGCCATGTTGACCATGGTAAAACGACATTGACGGAACGCTTGTCGGGGAAATGGACCGATACCCATTCGGAAGAATTGAAACGGGGGATCACCATCCGTCTCGGCTACGCGGATTTTACCATTTACCGCTGTGAGAAGTGTAATAGTTATACCACGAAAGAAAAATGTCCCAAAGGCCATGTTTCCAGTGATGATTGGCTTACGCTCCTGCGCACGATCTCCCTGGTGGATGCCCCCGGACATGAATCGCTGATGGCCACGATGTTAAGCGGGGCGGCCATCGTTGATGGCGCCCTGCTGTTGATTGCGGCGAACGAAAAATGCCCACAGCCACAGACGAAAGAACATCTCATGGCCTTACAGATCTGCGGCATTAAGAAAATCATTATCGTCCAGAATAAAATCGACCTGGCCACGCATGCTGAAGCTCTGGAGAATTATCGGCAAATCCGCGAATTTTTAGCGAACACTGAGTTTGTGAATGCCCCGATTATTCCGATCTCAGCACGGGCTAACGTGAATGTGGACAAGCTTCTGCAAGCCATTCAGGAACAGATACCAACACCCCCGCGTGATGTGCAGAAAGAACCAATCATGCTGGTGGCTCGCTCATTTGACATCAACAAGCCCGGAGTGAAACCAGAACGGCTTCAGGGGGGCATACTTGGTGGAACAGTCAAACAAGGAAAGTTTACCGTTGGACAGGAAATCGAGATCCGGCCGGGCTATGTCGTCGAGGAAAAAAACAAAAAAATATGGAAGCCTTTGACTACAACCATTGTCCAGATCCATTCGGGAGGGGCCGCGGTGCCGGAAATCATACCGGGGGGAAGTATGGCTATTTCCACGTTACTTGATCCCGGTATTGTCAAATCTGATTCTCTGGTGGGCAGCTTAGTCGGCTTACCGGAAAGACTACCGCCGCTCCACTATCAGATCACGATTGAGACGCATCTACTAGAACGAGTAGTAGGGACAAAAGAAGAGGCGGAAGTTAAACCGTTGGCCAAGAATGAAGTATTGATGTTGAATGTCAATTCTGCAGCTACGGTGGGAATCGTGTCGGATCCCAGTAAGAAGAATACGAGCTGTACGTTAAAGAAGCCAATTTGCGCCAATAAAGGGGATCGCCTTACTATTTCAAGAAGAGTAGGGGACCGCTTCCGGCTGATTGGCTATGGGATATTAAAGTAAATATTATATACTTTCGTTTATTTCTTATTATAATGGTTCGGGTCATCACCTATAACATCGAGTACTGTGAAGGCTTAGTGGGGAGATGGTGGGATTACCTAAAGATCTGGAAAATCTTTAAGCCCCCTAAAAATCTCGACCTCCGTCTGGTGACCGCCCTTAAAAAACAAAAGCCGGACATCCTGGCCCTGATTGAGGTGGATATTGGTTCCCTCCGCAGCCGGGGGAAAGATGAAGTCCGTTTCCTGGAGGAAAAACTGGGTTTCCATAACTTCATTGAGAAAGTTAAGTACCCCCTCCATGGCTGGCTAAAGCTGTTTCATCATGTTCCGATCCTCAATAAGCAGGCCAATGCCTTGATTTCCCGCTTTAAATTCAAGAAAATAAGGTATCATGTCTTTCACGAGGGCACGAAACGGCTGGTGATTGAGGCTACTATCCACTGTCCTAAACCAGTAACGCTGCTCGTAGCTCATCTGGCGTTAGGCCGGAAAACCAGAGCCCGGCAAATTCATGAATTAGTTAAGATTGTCAATGCGATCAGGAATCCCGTCATCCTGATGGGCGACTTCAACACTTTTCATGGAGAGGAAGAGATCCAGGAACTGCTTACTAAAACGCATCTTAAAGATAAAGTTGGCCTACACCAGAAATCTATCCCGCTGACGGAGCCGGCCTGGCATCCCTCCCGACGGCTGGATTACATTCTCACCTCGCCGCAAATCAGGGTGTGTCAATATTCGGTGTTAAAATTCCACTTTTCAGATCATTTGCCGTTGATGATTGAGTTTGAGTTTAGGAAACAGAAAAGGATTAAATGATTTTGAAGGTGCTAAACAAATACCTTTCTTCTTTTCACTTTTTCTTTACCTTCTTTTTTCCCTTCTTTCGTCTATTCTTCTAAAGCGCTGTAACCTCCAGCGCCAGCGGCTAAAGCCGGCCTGGCGTTCCATCACTTTTATCTCTTTCTCCACCCAATAGGCTTCTTTCCCCAGCTCTTTTTCCAGGGTGCGAAGTTCCTTAAACACGACTTTCTTGAGCCGCTCGCGGAACAAGGTGATGAGCAGGAAGAGAACCGCGAAAGCTATCGTAATCATTGATTTTGTAGTAAAGCCCAGGTGCAGGTCCTCTCCTAGGGCCGTCACAATAAGATATCGTGGAATATTTCCCAGAATCACGATCAGCAGGAAGGTAGGCCAGCGGATCTTCATCATCCCCATGATAAAATTCAGGGTGTCGCTGGGGAAGACCGGAACAGCATAGGCGATGATAGCGCCGTTGACGCCTCGTTGCCGGAAGATATGCTGGAAATGCAGGACATGGTGCTTGCTGACCATCTTTTCCAGAAGTGGTTCGCCGTACCGCCGGACGAGGAAAAAGGCAATGCTCGCGCCGATGATCGCCGCGATCATCGTTAGGATAATGCCGAGAACTAGGCCAAAAACATAGCCTCCGACCACCGCTAAAGGCATGCTGGGTATGGGCAGGGGAACGCTCAATAGGAAAATGATGATGTACAGCAGATAGCCCCAGGCACCAGCACTTAACAGGTATTCCCGGACAAAAGAGGGCGAAGCTAACTGACGCAGTCCCGGAAAAAGGAAGTTTAAGGCGATAACCACTATCAGAACGAGGCCCAGGATGATATACCCGGTAAGGCGATGTTTAGTCTTCATGCCATCATCAATACTTAGAAAAGAGGGACTAGTTCTAAAATCTTTCCTTTTTTAGGCACAATCCAAAAGGTGAGTGATTTCGGGGGAAGGGCACTATCAAGATGCGAGCGATAGTATCAGAATCAACATTATTCTGTGGAGGGGGTTGCCCCATCCGGGGAGGCGCCACAGTCAGAAAATACATGCCAAGAGCGAGCCGATAGTGCCCTTCCCTCCGAACAACGCCGCCTGTGCCGTGAGCCTCGCCACCGCTCGCTGCGTCTATCGTCGTATAATCATAGTCTTATTCAAAAGCGGTGGAACTGGTGAACAAAGCTCCGTAACCACCACCGCTCGGCTCACCTCTTGGCACGGGCGGCGGCGTTGTTCAGGAAATCACTCACAAAATGGATTGTGCCCTTTTTTAGTTGTACTTCAGGTTACTGGAGTGATACTTCAAGAGATAGTTTTTGGTAGCCACGTTCCCTCGCCTTGCTTATTAGCTTCACTACCTTTACCCACAACAATCTTTACTCATAATAATCTTTATAAATCAGCCCCGGTTTTAGCAATCTATGGAAGCCATCGTTGTTCATTTTCGGATGGGAAGGCATCACGTCAAACCATATCAGAACGTGCTGAAAGTAGCTGATTCCGTGGAAGAAGCGAAAAAAGCCATCGGTAAAACTGTTATCTGGACTTCTCCCGCTGGCAAAGAAATTAAAGGAAAAATCACCCAATTACACGGCCGAAAGGGTAGCGTCCGGGCTCATTTCTCAGAGAAAGGCCTGCCGGGGCAAGCGCTGGGGCAGAAAGTAAAAGTAATGTAACCCTAATTGAGTAATAAAAATAGAAAAGTTTATAAATAACTGGTGTTTTTAGGCTCTTTATGGCTGATTTAACCGTCTTACATTTCACGGACTTAGGTGAGGAATACGACCGCTTAGCGGTCTTAACGGACTTTGTCCAGCGACGAAAGGAGCAGATTGCTGCGGTGTTCTTTACCGGCGATTTTCTGGAAGGCAATCCCCAGGAGGGAAGAGAGGTTACGGCCAACAAAATGGCACAGAAGACGATGGAATACGTGGCTACGGAGGAAGTAAGAGCTGCTGAAAAGACGTTGAGGCAATTTGTTCAGAAGCATGTTCGAGACGGGCAGTTTAATCCTGATACCCTGGGCGAAGCGGAAAGGAAAGAATTGGAACAGTTGCTGGCACAGCAGCAGAAACTTATTATGGAAGAAGTAAATGAGCACAAACTTGAGCTTAAAAATGATTTAATGGGAATTGTGGAAGATTCATATAAGCGCCTCGCGACTGAATTTCATAAATTTCCCTGTACGGTATTTGCCACCCTGGGCAATCATGATTTTACCTTAGGCTATGAGCAATTTGACCCGATGAAAGTCGTATTTGTGGATAAAGCCAATGAAGAGGGACTTGCCGACGATGAAGTTCCGGTCATTATCAGCAGAACTGGCCGGCAATACATCATAAAAGGTGATCTAAATACTTGGGAGGTGCCGCCATTCTATACTAATCCGGCCGTTAAGATTGCGCTGGAGGATTATTTTGTCAATTACAGTTCAGGTTACTCGGCTGATTTTCTTAGTCAGGCTATCGAAACTGCCTCAGACCAAGAAGAAAAGAAGAATTTGGTGCATACCGGCGGAGATCTGCGTGAATATCAACGCAAGCAACGGAGCAGGTTAGGCTCTCCCGCTGAAATAGATATTTATCTTACCCACAAGTTGCCTCACAACGATGCCGGAAGAACCGATATTCAGGGCTGTGTTACCGGAGATATCACTTTAGAGTATTCGGCCCAGGCGAAAGCAGTCTATGGCGGGCATTTCCATGACGGGCAAGTAGGTAAGCACAGCAATTTGGAGAAATGGTTGAATGAAATGATTACCAAGAGTACAGTAAAGGAAACGGTGGAAGGAGTGGAAGTTCCAGTCATTTACCTTGATCCGGACGAACCCTGGGAATTAAACCCCGGAACGCAGTATTTTACGATCACGGAATTCAATGAGCAGAAGAAAGTGGAAGCGGTCACCGTTTATGAGTTTGTGTGTGAGTAAATTTACTGCGGTAAATTTACCTTGTTCTTAAGCGGGCCACCGGCCGGGCACCAACGGCTTTCCCCTTTTTCTGCTGAGCGGCCTGCCGTTGAACCTCAACTTGCTCATAGAGCCTGGCAATCAATTGGCCGATAGCACTTACCACCGCTCCCAGATTCTGATTAAATCTCTTCAATGCCGCTTCTTCAAGAGGGATAGAGTCTAACGCTTCCCGCATCTGAACAAGATAATGGCGGATCTCTAACGCTTTATCATGGTGCAGCGTTCCCTGCGTAATCTTCTCTATAATATCAACATCCCGGGCCCTGATCATGTGCCGCTTGGCCCGGTGAATCCACTTTTTAGCTTCCCCTTTATCGTTTCGCTGCTGAATCGCTTTATTGATGCAGGCAATGACTTTCATCAGATTGCTGGTTATTTTCCTGGACCTTTGCTCGCCCCGCTCAACTTTATCTTCTCGCTCCTCCAACTCTTTTTCCTCTTGGCGAACTTCTCGTTCTTCTTCCCGCACCTGCCGTTCCTGCTGGCGAAGCTCTTTCTCCTTTTCTTTCTTCTCCTTTGGAGAAAGGCTTTTGACCCAATCTATGCCCTTTTTCAGCGCTGCCCGGCGCTCTTCCAGGCTTGGCTCCTGGCTTTTTGGCGGAACGAAAAAGAATTTGCCGATATAATAGATAAGCATAACTAAGATTATCGTCAGCGCATAATTGAGGAAATCGTTCATCGTGGTACTGACGATGTCGCTTAAAGGTAAAGGGTTTAGGGGCATTTTTTTGACTCTTTTCTCCTCTGATCTCTTTTTCCTTTTATTATTAAATCATCTTTTATTAAGTCCTCTTTATCCAACTCCTAGGGCACCGAGATGATATTTCATCGCGGACAGGATCCAAAACAATAGCAGGCAGAGCACGATCTTCAGGAAGACGGTGAATTTAGTCTCTTCTCCTTCCCAGGGAATCTTCCACAGCAGGTAAGCGATGCCGACAACCGGAGCGCCAATCAGGACCAAGGCTACCAAGGTAGCCCAGCCGGTACCGGTGGCCGCAAGGATATTTGGCGGAATGAAAATGACCGCGATGGTAGCAAGGATAGCGGCAACAATAGCCGCTTGCTTCCGGCCAAAGAATTTCATCGGTGCTGAACCTTTCTCGCTTCCCAAACCAGTCATGACCGCAAAGAACAAGGTAAAGATCAGGAACCACAGCAGGATGCGCATCAGGCCCAGGACGAGGTTGGCATCAGAATAGCCTAGCCAATGAAGGTTGCCGAAGGTGATGAGGTTGGACCAGAGGCTATCCAGAGAGAGGGCAGATACAATAGGGATAATAGAAAGAGTTAGGAAAAGGTACAATCCAGCTCTTTTTTGCGGCATTTTCTACCGAAGAACTAAAAGCTTTATAAGATTTATGCTGACCAGAGGGGCTTAACTTTAGAAATTATCGCCTGGACCTCTTTATCTATCTCCACTTGCTTTTTGTAAATCTCCTCTAATTCATAGACTTCATCTTGGAGATTATTCTGCATTTCTTTTAATGGAGTTTCTAGTGGGCTTCCGGAGAGAGCAATAGGAAAGCTCGGATAGGACTTCACTACTTTAAGATGCCCATCTAATCTTCCATAGTGATTCATCACTGTATCCACTTCTGCCAGACACTCTTTATGAAGCTTGAGAAGGTTATTTTCCAGGGCAATCAATTCTTGAACATCTTTCCCCGCTTCCCGCCATTTTTTAATGAGCGGTTCCAGGGCCCGCTCCTGCCTGAATGTTGCCCGCTTGACGCGGCTATAGCGATGTTTAACTGCCTTCAGGTGCGCTTCCAGTTCCTCGACAGCATTAACCATTTCATCCCGCTCTTTTTCTGAGGTTATTTCTTTAGCACCACGTACTTTTTCCACTGCAGCCAACGCATTCTGGCTGGCTTTTACTGCTTCGTTCAGGAACTGTGTTTCTTTTTGCTCCTGCAGGTATTCATTTAACATTCTGGTATTCCAGCGTCCTCGTCCCTTTTTGATTGCTTTCAGCACCGGGCTTTTTTTCCAGTCAGTGAGACGGTTGCCGACAGCACTAGCCGCTTCTCCCGGCTTTGGCCCCATCACCAGGCGAATCAGTTCCCAGATCAGCAGGATAGTCAGTATGGTAATCCCAAAGTTAACGAAATTCAGGATCGCTTTTGCCAACTGTTCAAAGGCTTGTTCGATTGCCATAGTTTAAAGACCGGTGATTGCTAGTGCATGGGTTTTTATTGAAATTAAGATCCATAGTAGGAGCAGGATAACGGCGAGCCGTAAAGCAATCATGCCCCGACTGGTGCCGGGAATGGCCATCAGGGCATAAAACCCGCCAAGGACCGGGATGCCCAGCAAGACAAAGGCAACTACCGTAGCATAGGCTCCGCCAATTCCGGCTAACAGGTTGCCGGGAATAAAGATAGCGGACATGATCGCCAGGATTGCCGCCACGACAATAGCTGTATTTCTTCCCAGAGGAGTAAGGCGGCCTAACTCAAAGAGTACCGCAAAAACTAAAATGGCCACTAAAAGACGCATAAAAGCAATAAGCGCATTTCCTTCGGTAACTCCCAGGAACTGAAGGGAAGCTACGTTTAAAATTTTATCCCAAATTGGTTTAACAGTAATGCTTCCTGACGCATCAGTACAGGCCAGGAGAAAGAAACTTAACACTAACAGGCTAATCAACACCCTACCCTTTTTCCAGCTCATCGTAGGCAGGACTAAACCACCGCTCTATATAAAGATTTCTATCTTCAGCTCTTTCTGTCAAAATGAGGGCGGGCGGACCACCGGTCACAGACCGGTGGCATGCTCGCTTCGCTCGCCACCCGCCCCATTTTGAGCATGCTCAAAAATATATCACCTAGAATTTCGCAGGTGGACCTTGTCCACCAGTCAATAGACTGGTGGTATATTTTTGACATATTAAATTAATCATCTTCAAATATCCTCACCCCTACTCATTCTCCCAAATACCGCTCATAGAACACATTCCGAATGTCATTCTTCAGGTCCCGCACCATCCGCTCAAAGGTGGCCCGGTCTTTAGGCTCTTTCTGCAGCAGGAAAGTACGTACTTTACCTTCCACTTCCTTGCTGATTTTCTGTAAGAGCTTGCTGGAATCATGACCGCCCTTTTCAATCTCCCACCCCAGGACGGAATGTTCCTGGCTGAAAGTGCCCATGAATTCTTTGATGAAATCTTCCCGCACCTGAGCCCGGCTGGAGACGTCAGAACTTTTTTTCCCTTCCACTTTTCTGGCCGCACGATTATAAGCTCGCAGCAGGCCTAGTTCAAATTCCATCAGGAAGCCCTGTGTTATCATTTTAGTTTATGATTTTAGTTATAATTTATGGAAAGGGTAATTTATTTATAGAAAGAGGGGAAGAATATATAAAGATTTAGGCATGGAAAGGGTAGAATAGTGAGAATTTTGCTTCGCAAAATTCTTCAGCGCGGGGAGGGAGCAGATGAGAACCTACCACTAACCCCCTGGTATTGATAAAAATGTGGACCCACAACCTTAACCCAACTTTATTGAACCTCGGACCATTAGAAGTTCGCTGGTACGGCCTAGTCTATGTCCTAGGCTTCCTGCTGGGGATGTGGTGGCTAAATCAAGCGAGGAAAAAAGGGATTTTAGATATGTCCAGCGATGACATCTCTGATTTAGCGTTTCATTCAATCTTAGGCGTAATTATTGGTGCCCGCCTATTCATGCTCTTCTGGAATCCCAGCTATTACCTCTTCCAGCCCTGGAACTTATTGAAGATATGGGAAGGGGGCATGAGTTTCCATGGCGGTTTGATGGGGATTGTAGTGGCCTGCTGGTATTATTGTAAGAAAAAGCAAAAGGATTTCTGGAAGATTGCTGATATAGTAGCCGTGCCGGTGATGTTTGCCCTGGCCTTAGGAAGATTGGCTAATTTTGTGAATGGGGAATTAGTTGGCCGACCGTGGAATGGGCGCTGGTGTGTCGTTTTCCCTGATTACGGAGATGTCTGCCGGCACCCTAACATGATTTACTCTTTTTTCCAGCGAATGGCGGTGTTTGGCTGGTTATGGTTTTTATCAGCATGGAAAGAGTTTAAGCCCGGCTTCATCTTCTGGAATCTGGTGTTGTGGGAAGGGATTGGTAGGTTTTTAATGGACTTTTTTCGGGAAGATATTCTTTATCTGGGCTTAAGTTTAGGGCAATGGTTTAGTGTGGTGATGGTGATAGTGGCAGGTTATGTGTTGGGGAAGAGGTATAGTGAAGAAAAGAAGTATAAAGAGGCATAAAGAAGTATAAAGAAGAAGGGGAGAGAGATAACCTCAAGAGTAGAAGGAGCAAATATCAGCAGGATCTCTTTATTGACTATTAGGTTTATTAACTATTAAGTTCAATGACGAACTCACTAAGCCCAAATTTATACTGTAACCGGGCCAGTTTACTGACGCCCCCAAATTTCTCCACGTCGGCAGTCACGGCATAGACTAATTGTCCCGTTCGCTCTTCTCCCGGAGCCATATTCTCGAGATTTAAAGGCTGATCCAGCATTTCGTAGGCTTTTTGATACGGAAACCGCAACAGTTTGTCTTTTCCTCCCAGCGACAGGGCGTAATTCTTCAATACATTGGAAGTTATTTCTTCTTTGAATAGTTTTTCTTTGTTCTTCACCGTCAGCTCGACTATCAGAAATTTACAGCTATATCCTTCCATGAAGTCTGGAGAATCATCAATACACTCGCCACCAGAATCATAACTGGAAAAGTCGATAGTTCCTACAGTATCTCTTAATTCGTAAGAATTTACTTTTATTTGGTTCCAGGTAAGTTCATTACTAACAAATTCATTCATTTTTCCTTCAACCGTTAATTTGTCTTTGATCTCGGCAAAAGTGTAAATCTTCACTTTTATTTCACCAAATTTAGAATTCTCCGCATAATTCTCCTGAATAGAATAAGGGATCTGATCATCATAAAACAAAAATAGGTTCATGGTGTCTTTAGGGACTGGACAGACGATTAAACCTCTTCTTTTTTCTTTTGGCCTTAAAGGCTTAGAAGCAAAAACCTGCTCACTTTTTTCTTCGGCCTGTCGTAGGCAAGATGAGCCGTACTTATCACCTAAACCAGTTAACACCCTCAAGTTATCATAAAAATCTACTTCGGTGTCTAACCGGTTTTCTGCTTCCACTTCAAATACCGCAAAATGACCTTCTTCAGTTTGATCCGCATAGGTCTCCAGAGGGCCGAGTTGATAATTGTATACTCTGAGCTTCAGATACCCATCCGTCAATTCTTCCCCTACGGTTCCTTCCACGATCGTGGGCTGAATGGCTTGCCCGCGTTCCTTGCTGATTAAGCCAGCACTCTCCTGTTGGGGGGAGGAAGAATCCAACGCTGGTGAAGACTTAGCGAGATTTTGGTTCAATTTGAAGTTAACTAGGGAATTCTCGGGATTGACCAGCCGGGTAAAGCCATAATATCCCCAGGGCTCATAGTGGATGGAAAAGTAAAGTTCTACTCCCCCTTCTACGATTGATTCTTCTCCTTCACCGGTTACTTCCAGCTCTTCTCCACTAGCTTTGGTCTTTAATTTCGTGGGAAGCTTGACCGTCTCAACAATGACATTTTCCAATTCATAATTCCCTGAAGCCGTAGTAAGGGCAGAAGAAGTCCCGCTAGTGATTTTCACCCCCTCCAGAGGATTTCCCTGCATATCCGTTACTAGACCGCTGATGGTAATTTCCTGCCGTTCCACTTTCACTAGACCACAGCTAACCAGCATTAGGAGAAGAAGTATTAATGAGAAGGCCAGGGTTATTTTGCCCCTGGTTACTTTAGCTAGGGTTATTCTTATTCTGTTCATGGCAGCCGGGTTATTGGTTGAATAGTATGGGTAGCTACTTTGGCAAAGACCAAATCGGCAAGGATGAGCGAGCCAAACAGAAACAGGAAACTTAACGGTCCGGCAAACAGGAGGATAAAGCCACCAAAGAGCAAGGTTATGGCTACGTCAACAATCAAGGCCAAGCCAAAAAATTTCATGAATAGCGTTTTAAATGGAAATTTCTCATAGTATTTTACTACTACCAGTACGGTGCCGGCACCCCAAACTGCACCCCAAAACACGCCACTGACGAGCTGGTAGATAGAAAAAAGACCGCTTAAAGCAGTAAGCCAGCCAAACCAGGAAGTAGCTGAACTCAATACACTGCCGATAAATTCCAGAACGCCAGAAATAACTCCGGCCAGGGCACCGTATTTTAACAATGCAATAAAAACTTCCTTCGGGAAGCCCCAAATCGTTCCGGAAGAAGCTACTGAAGGCGCCGGTACTATAGGAGAAGCTGGAGTTACGGGCATATTCTAAACACCTGTATTAATATTTTTCTTTTTGTTCATGCCTTAAGGGAAATATTCTCTTCTTATAAAAATGTTCCTTTACACTTTTTAGTAATAAACAGAGCGTATTGAAAGCAAAAAGCTTATGAGCTAATGCTCCTTTCGGTCTGAAAGGGTCGGTTCGGTCTGAAAAGATCTGAAAAATGAAATCCCCACAACATGAAATCCCAAATCCGCCTCCTCGGCATTGACGATGCTCCGTTCAATCTAGGTGATAAAACCGTTCCGGTCATCGCCACTTTCTTCCGCGGCGGGGAATGGATGGACGGCGTGCTCAGCACGCAGGTAAATGTTGATGGCGACGATGCCACCTACCAGCTGATCCAGATGATCAACAACAGCAAATTTAAGCCACAGCTGCAAGCGATTCTGCTGGATGGCATTGCCGTGGGCGGATTTAACGTCATCAATATTCATAGCTTGAACCAGCATACGGGCCTTCCGGTGATTGTGGTGGTGAGAAAGATGCCGGATTTTGAGAAGTTAGAGCAGACCCTTCAGAAACTGGGGATGGAGAAAAAGTATCAATTGATGGAAAAAGCGGGCAAGCCAAAAGAAGTAAACGTAAAGGAAAGAAAGGCCCCGGAAGGAAAAGCTTTGGAAAGAAAAGCCTTGGAAGGAAAAATCTTCATTCAGGCAGCTGGTATAGCGCTGGAGGAAGCGGTAAAAATCATTAAACTCTGCTGTACTCATAGTTACATCCCTGAACCGATCCGGACCGCCCATTTGATTGGTGCTGGAATAGTGAAAGGGGAAAGTAAAGGAAGGGCTTAGTGGTAACAATGATTCAGATATTTGAAATAGAAAATGGAAGTGGAAGGCGAATTCGCCTCACTCAGGAATGCTGGTTGCACCTTGCAACCCGTCATTCAGAACTAGCAAATCGTCTTGAAGAAATAAAATAAGAACTAAAATGAAAGGCAACCTTCACTTATATTATGATGAAGCGGGAGATTATTTAGAGCTCCAGGTAGGAGAACCACGAGAAGGGTATTATGAGGAGCTTGAGGACGGTGTTTTCGAACGAAAGGGTCAAAATACTCCTGAAGTTCTGGGTGTGGCTATCTTTAATGTGTCAAAAATATACCACCAGTCTATTGACTGGTGGACAAAGTCCACCTGCGAAATTCTAGGCGGTATATTTTTGAGCACGCTCAAAATGGGGCGGGCGGCGAGCGAAGCGAGCATGCCACCGGTCTATGACCGGTGGTCCGCCCTCATTTTGACGTGAAGAAAAGAACACTTAAAGAAGTTAGTATCCCCATTACTGTGGAATTAAGTTCTTAATTGTTCAAAAATGTATCAAACTCGGATCTGCACGATAAAATTCCCGGTACCGTTCTACAATATTACTGGTCGGCATCCCTTGACAGATGATTTCAGTCTGACAGTAGGGTGCGACACCACTGGTTTTATTTTTCACGACGGCATTTCCCACTAAGGATAATACCTTTACTCCCCCCACCAGAGGAACATTATTAATCTCTCTTTCTAATTGTACTCCTTCCTGGCAAAGGCTTTCTAAAGCATCCATCATTTTTTCGGCGGTAGCAAACTTTAAATCGTCTTCAGACTTTCGCTGTTCATTCATATGAAAGTGGTAACTTACATATCTTTCGGCCATAGTTTAAGTCAAGAGAAACACTTATTTAAACTTTTATATTCTGGAGTATTTGTTTATTACGCTGGCACGAATGCTAATTCCCACCCAGCAAAATGAACAGAGCTATCCCTAGGATAATAATGACCACGGAGATCAGAGCATTCTTTTTTACCAAGGCGGAGATGAAAAGGGCTACTGAAAGTAAAGCTGCTCCTACTATTCTCCCTACAAAAAGTGTTTCCACCATCTTATCCTACCTTCTCACCGAGAGCAAGTAAGACCCCGCCTAAGCCGATAAACGCAGCTCCTACGATAGTCCGGCCAAAAGCGGCAAAGAAAAATCCGATAGAGCCGACTACTGCTCCTATTAATTTAACGAGTAATCCGGTAGATATACCTGCTCTTTTATTCATGCTGCTTCTCAACAAGGCGCCTCTTTATTTAAATGTTTCTGATACTTTTATTTGTTGCAAATACCCCACTTCTTGAGGTGGTTGGGTTGAAAAACCATTCAAGGGTATTTGCAACATTGAAAATCCCAACTAATAAGATACCCCGCCCCTTGGGGCGATTGGGATTTTCATTTCTTCCTCTGGAAGGCATAGAACCAGCCAACAATAATACCAATCACTACCAGGACAGCGGCCAGCCACCATGGTGCCCTCTGTTGTTTTTCTTCCGGCGGCTGCTGTTCTCTTTCCAACTCTTCCCTCCCGATTTCCTCTCGGGGAAGTGAACTCTGCTCGACGGAAACTGGCTGCTCTACAGCAGCTGCTGGTTCCGGTTGCTCGATTTCTTTCTTAGCGGAAGGAAGCGATGATTGCCGCTCACCAATCACAAAGTAACTGAAACCCGGTGTCTCAGCGCGGTAGAATACGAATAAGTCATCCTCTTTTTCCAAAATAGTTGGTAAATTATTCCACTTATCAGCAGTAAAGCGCAGCAAGACGATATCTTTTTTATTGACTTTATTCTCTGTCAGCCAACTTTTGCGCACTTTGAAGTCGAGCGCAGGATTCGATAAAGCCACATCAGATAAGGTCGTGGCAATTTTCAGGAAGAGGTAGGGTTTTCCACTAAAACTTCGCGCTTCTGCTGGAAGGCTGCTTCGATCTTCTTTGGTGACTGTTACCACAAACTTTCCCACAGATTCCGTGACGCCAAACGAGATAGTTTCCACTGCTAAACCACTATTGCCTACGGAAATGAGGGCACTGTTTCCTTTAGCCAGACCATTAATAGCCTGCTGAAACGAGATCCCTACAGCTTTGCTTATTCCTCCCCCGCCGCCCCCATCAGCCGACCCTCCTCTCGCTGCGGTAGCAGCAGCTTCAACTCCCGGCTCAGAAACTTCCGGCTCAGACTCAGAAAAATGAGGGAGGCTATACCATAAAGTATTATTAGTCGTGTTCACGTAAACCAACTTGCTTTTGTTCGTCTTGCTGGCGAGCACGCCAGTTGGCTGCAATAACGTTTCATTGTAATCAGAGAACAGGGCGGGGCGGGAAGCGGCAGCATCAACGCTACGGTTCCAGACTATTCGCCCGGCATCATCACGCAGGATGGACAGGCTAAAATTGACTTCCCCTGAATCTTCAACAGTTTCATTATAGCGCAGGCCGATAAATATCTGGGAGGCGATGTCTTTAGGCACGGCTGCTCCGAAGCGGTAGCCAAAAACATCTTTTCCGTCGGAGGTTCCTGCTCCTGCCGACAGGCGGGAACGGGGGGCGACGAAACCGTTTCCTGTCATCTGCTGATTCACGAGCATGATGATACTGCCATCCGGAAGGGTAATATGGACCGTAGCGAAGGGAATCTGAACCTGGACCGGATCAAACACGGCGTTAGTCGTGAACAGCGTGCAGGCCGTTAAGTCAGGATGAAAGACATTACAGGCTGAAGTAGACTGCAGGACACGGATGGTTGTGCTTTGCTTGATAGCCGTGCTGTAATCGCTGATGGTCCCGGCGGCGGAAATCGACTGCATCGTAAAGGCCGTAAAGTTCATGGTGGTGCTATTCAAAGAAGTATTAACTTCAGTTTTGAGTGGGGTAAAGCGGCTAGCAAAACATTCCACGGTGGCGTTAGAATAGTTGCCTAGCTGGGTAGGAAAAAAGATTCTTCCATCGCCATCAGGAGCCGTAATCATCCGGCTTATTTCCAGGTTCGTACCGTCACCCGCGGCTGCGGCTTCGGCGGTTACTTCACAGAAAGCGGAAGTAACTGCGGCATCAGCACTGTCTCCATCAATAAGATTTACCTGGAAGTAGCTGGCGTTTACCCCGGTTACATTCTCCCGGGCATTTGTTCCTGTCAACCGCGTCAGGGTAAAATTCCAACTGAGTTCCCGGCCCGTGACGGCGGTAATATTCTGATAGCCGGCATACCATTCGGTGGAGGGATTGGCCCCGTTGCTATTTTCCGTATGCAGGCTGGCCAAAATGGGAATGCCCGCGCGGGAAGCCGGAAGCGTGACATTATAAAACCAAGTGGAGTTAACCAGCCAAGTCGTGCTCATATTTCCCACGGGAGGAATAAGGCCTTTAGCTGTTCCTCCGGCAGAACTGACGATAGCGAACACCTGCGCCAAGTTTCTGGTTTGAGACCAATTGGCAGGAGTGGTATTTCCGGTTATGGTGATGTAGCCGCTCAAGGAAATGTTCGTGCGCGTGAGATTATCTTGGATGTAAATAGTGCTCTGTTGTTGATAGGTGGTAAAGTTGGTAAACAAAACTTGGCTTGGCGGGGTCGTGGGCGCAGCCGTAATATTAGACTGAAAGAAAAAGAAAAAGCTGTAATTGAGCTGATAGGGAAGATATAATTCTGCCGCGGGGCCGGCAGCCAGGCGCGTGGCAATTGGAATTTTAGATGATAATGAAGTAGGCAGCACCACATAGGAAAAATTAGTATGTTCCCCGGTATTGTTCACGGCGGACAAATTGATGCGGATGGCGGGAACGGTATAGATAGTGGAAGTATTGGCATCCAGCGGCAGGGAGGTATTGAATTTTATGCCGGGCAGGGGCGTGCCGCGAATATTTATTTCGGTAGTATTGCCATTGCTGGTGCCGTTATGGTAAATGCGGACATCAAAGTAGTAGAGAACGGTAGTAGTGTCATTGACATTAAGCAACAGGGCAGTCCCATTTCCATCGGTGACATTGGTCGCAACCAGAGTCTCAGTAAGGGTTACGGGATCATACTGGAAGAGGGTTAGATTCGCTCCCCCCACCAGGCTATAAGTGCTATTGCGTACGGACATCGTAATATTGTGGACTTCCTCATCGGCAGCAGCAAACCAGGCAAGAAGAAGGATAACCAGCAGGCTAAGCAAACTACCACCACCAATAACTCTTCCTATTCTATTCACTGTCCACTACACCTCTTTTTAGGTGAGAGAAGAGAGGAAAGTTTATATTGCTTTCCTTGTTTGAAGGGTAATAACGAGGAATCATAAAAAATGGTTAAGAGTGTAAACTCCTACAAACTTATCTGCTTCGACCTGGACGGCGTGATCTTTAAAGACATCAACTTCTGGATGGAGCTGCATAAAAAGTTTGGCACATTAGAGTAGGGGAAGGAACTGACTAAGAAATACCTGCATGGCAATTATGATAAACTGGTGGAAGAGGTCGTGGTCAAGCTGTGGAAAGGAAAAGATGCTAAACCTTACTATGATCTCGTCAATTCTTTAGAGTATCTGCCGGGTGTGGAAACAGTATTCCGTCGCATCAAGCGGAAGGACCACATCACTGCCATCATCAGCGCTTCGAGCATTGAGGCCGCAAGAAGAGTACAGCATGATTATGGTGTGGATCATATCTTTGCCAATGAACTGGTAATCAGAGACGGGAGAGTTTTAGGTGAATTCATCTGGCCGGTAGGAGCAGGAAAACATAAGAAAGCAGAAATTATCCGCCATCTCTGTAAAGATTTAGGGATTTCTGGGAAAGAGTGCATCTACATTGGTGACAGTGAAACGGACATCGAAGCATTTCAGGAAGTGGGGTTAGCCATCGCCTTTAATCCGCAGTCGGCAGAGCTAGAGAAAATTGCCCATTATGTGGTCAAGGGCAGCTCATTGGGGGCAGTGGTTCAGTATTTGGTGTAGAGGTTAATCTAAGTTCTTATGTGGAAATAATTTTATTGAAGATTCGTTCTTTTATTTCTCTTGGAAGCTTGTTAAGTGTTTCTATGGCTTCCTCATCGAAGATGACCTCGTACATTACAACCCCAGCCTCCTTCGTGCCTCGGCTTCGGTAAAGAATTTTCCCTTTTTTATTCTTTCCCGTGCTTTTTCGATGGCTTGGATTGTTTCCTGGCTAAGTTCTGGTTCCGTCTTGCAGGTTTTTGCGATGAATACCACTTTCTTGATAACTTCATCGTAACTCTCATTTTTATATTCCCGAAATTGGTCCAGTTCTAGTTTCGTTTCCTCATGAATTTTAATGGTTGTAGCAATGTCCATAACGCTCACAGTTTACTTAGGTATACTTGGGTATATTTAAATCTTTCGCATTGTTTTCAGGACTTCTGAAAAATTAATCTCGCTTAGCTATAATACCACTTATTCTGTTCCCGCTGCTCGCGGTCTTTCACGCTGCCCACCTTATTGATCCGGGGACGATGGCTCTGCTGATCACGACGCAGCGTAATCCCCAACTCCTGCAGAAACAAGTTCATCCCCTCTTCCATCCAGAAAGGCCCCTGCAGCAAGCCTTGCCGGGCCGGTTCGCCCGTAATCACGATCAACCGGTCCGATACGTAATCAATAAACATCAAATCATGATCCACGACTAAGATCGTTACCTCGCGTTCCTGGGCCACATGCTTGATCACCTTCGAGACGATCAATCGCTGTTCCACATCCAGATAAGCGGAAGGCTCATCCAGCAGGAAGAGCTGAGCCTCCTGGGACAAGCAGCGGGCAATCGCTACCCGTTGTAATTCACCACCGGACAACTGATTCAATTTTCTCGCTAGTAAAGCTTCAATCCCCAGCGGGGCAATTAACTGGTTGGTATATTTATGGACTGCTTCCGGTAAAAATTCTGCCACGAGCTGTCCGGAATCCGTCTCTAAATACTGCGGCTTATAAGAAACTTTAATTTCCTTGTCGATAAATCCATTATCTGGTGGCAGCAGCCCGGCAACAATCTTCACAAAAGACGTTTTACCGATGCCATTTTCACCCAAGATGCCGACGATTTCATTCTTATTGAGAATTCCTTCCTGGGTGCGCAGCTGGAAATTACCCAATTTCTTCTCCACGTTCTTCCAGGTTAATAACGGCACTGCTTTTCCCCGCTGGCGCTCCTGCACTTTCTCGAATTTGATAGGATGATCACGAAAACGGACATTTTCTTCCCGCAGGTAACCGTCCAGAAAGGTATTAATTCCTTCGCGTGATGATTTTACTCCCGAGACGACACCATAGGCTCCTTCATGGCCATACATGATGTTTAGGAAATCCGTCAGGTAATCTAAGATGATTAAATCGTGCTCGATGGCCAGGACGGCCGTCTCTTTTCCTACTAAATCCTGGCTGGCCAGCGAGCGGATGAAGTTAGAGGTCTGCAGGCGTTGCTTGATGTCTAAATAGGAAGTAGGCTCATCAAAGAGGTAGATGTTCGCATCTTTAAGGGCAGCGGCAGCAATTGCTACTTTTTGCAATTCCCCGCCGGAAATTTGAGAGAGGGGATTGTCGAGGAAAGGGTCCAATTGTAATTGCTCGGTTACTTTCTCCAATCTCCCATTTTTAGCAATACGCTGCAGCAACTCGCGAACGGAGCCAGAATACTGCTTAGGAATCAGATCCACCTGCTGTGGCTTATAGGATAGGGAAACTTCGTTCCGCTGCGACTTTTCCAGAAATCGTTGCAGTTCCGTCCCCCGGAAATATTGCAAGACTTCCTTGAATTCCGGCGGGTTGTTCCATTTTCCCAGATTAGGTTTAATAAGATTAGCGAGAATCTTCAAAGCGGTAGATTTGCCTATACCATTTTTTCCCAGGATGCCGGTTACCGAACCAAACAGAGGGGTAGGAAGCGAGTAAAGCTCAAACAGGTTTTCGCCATAACGATAGACCGGCGGCTTATCCAACTGGCTGGGAAGGTTGATGATGGTTATGGCGCCAAACGGGCAGCGCGCGGGGCAGATGCCGCAGCCGGTGCAGAGAAATTCATCAATCCGGGCTTTCTTACCCGTATCATCGCCGGGATAGATGCAGTCAGCTCCGGCCCGGTTGACGGGGCAGAGCTTAGCGCAGAGATAGTTACCACACTCTTGCGGATGACATTTATCGCGGTCGATGACGGCTATTCGTTTGCGGAAGGGCATTTGCCGACAGAAAGGCTTAAAATTTATAAAGGTTGAGATGGTGGACATTCATAAAGAAGGTGTTTCCACCATGTTCGCAAAAGTTTTTGACTCTCCTAAGCTATTTACAATGAGAAAAAAAATAAAAAAATTAATCCTGTTTCACCGCCATTGCTCCCGCGCCGGTTAAGTATAGGCTAATCAAAGCCGCTATTCCTAACAGATGGAAGCTGATGTTAATCATAGCCATGGGATCTTTGGCTAAGGCTGGTAAACCTACGAGCAAGGTCGCTACTGCCAACACTACCACCAGCGGCCAGACCGTATAGCGCAGTTTCCATCCTACCAATACTGCTGCTCCAAAAAGAATCTCTGACAACAGCAATATCCAGCCAAACAATCCCGCTGCCGGAAAGCCTAACTGTCCCAGCATGCCGATGATCATCCCGGGGTTAGCAAGCTTATTCAGTCCCGGTAAGATAAACAACAGCCCCAATACTACCCGCAGTATGGTCGGACCATATTTGCTATTTACATATTTATTTGCATCTTCCATGGAATTCACCCCCTAGGTAATAACTGGCTTGGTAATAGCTTAACAATCGGAGAGAAGAAAACACTCCTTCTTTAACCTTTTGGTCGGTAGAGTTAAAGTCAAGGTGGAACGGGATAATACGGGAATGGTAAAAATCACTAACCTGGAAACAGGTGGAGAAATCGCCAAAGAGCGGGAGATGTGGTTCGCTTGGTATGCCTTTCATCCAGAAACAGAGCTCTACCAGAAGTAAATATTTATAAACCAGCTCTATATTTCAGTAGGCTATGAAACGCAGTTCCCGCCGCTGGAAGAAGAAAGGGCAGATGCGCTGGAAGTGGCAGCGCAAGCGCATCAAGAAGGAAAAGCGTAGAAGGAAGATGGCAGCAGCGTAGGCGTTCTTATTATATAAATGAATGATGTTTATTAGCCACCCCTCTTATTTTATTCCTGTTGATAATAAGGGGTATCGGTCATCGTCTTGTGATCAAAAACAGTGAGGGCTTTAGGGACATCATTTTACAATTCCGTGTTTCCACCGTTCTAGGAACGGTGGCGTAAGGTTTTTGTAGTT